>JAFGWN010000087.1 GCA_016937115.1 Balneolaceae bacterium
CTTTGCTAGATTTATAAATTGCTTTTAAAATTTCTTTCTCTACTGACCCTACCATAATCCATCTTCTATTCTAGTGAATAATTGATTCCTCTTATTATTAGTACTGTCGTATGGCCACCAAAATAATGGGAAAACCGAATTTGGAATATTTCCCCCTACGCTTTCATTACAAAATAAAGCTTCTGCTCTGTTATACCCAAGACTATAATCTGACAAAGGTTTGCCATTTATACTGCCTGCTAGGTTATCCTCCAATTCAAGCATTTGATCAATTTTTTCATCAACTTCACTTTCATCATAAAAATCAGTTATACCCCTCCTCAATATATAAGGCATAAAAAATTCTACATCAGGATGTTTGTCCTTCATCGTTTCTAATGCATGTTCTAAAATCACATAGCAACATACTTTAATATTGTCAATATTATGATGGCCATTTAAATCATTAATTCCTGAACTTATTGTAGAACCAGACCCTGAAAATTCGTCAACCAAAATGACATCATAATTATTACTTTTATTCTTTGCTAAGTAGCTCTTTGTTTTGTGCATCGCATTTCTGAATGTATATCCAGAAATACCAGCTTTCCCCATTTCAATCTGTATATCATAAATTATTTTTTGGCCACTATCAGGCTCATCATCAAGGGTAAGCGCTGATATTATTGTATTATCAGAATTAAAATTATCGGAATTACTAATTTGAGAAATAATTTCTTGTCTGGCGACCTTGACTTCTTCTCTTGTCATATTAAAAAACCTAGTCAATAAAGAAACCACTAAATCTAAGTTTTTACCACCTGATAAGTCGTATAATTCTTCAACTTTACTTTCTTTTTCCTTAAGCCAAGGACTCTCTTTAAAAATCTCTTTTAAATATTTAAACTTTTGCATTTACAAAGTCTTAGAATTTCAAAGCTTTTATTATAAAAAGTTTTAGCTTAAAAAAAATATTTCCATCCAAGATGCACAAAATTTTGTTTTACCATAGTTGTACCAACTACAAATAAAAATCCCTAAGCAGTTGTCTTTGAACTACTTAGGGATTCTATTCTGTACCGTGGGGCGGAATCGAACCGCCGACCTCCGGGTTATGAATCCGACGCTCTCACCAACTGAGCTACCACGGCATAAAATGTGCACCTTTACTTCCATTCAGCATAGAACCCCGAATGGCCTCTGATCAAGAGTTGCCAAATATAGTACTTTTCCGACAAAAGATTAAGTGAAAATTTGTGCTGTCCCTGCTTCCCGGCCCAATCACTTTACAATCGGTTTAATCATCCATTCCCACAAAGAAACTTATTTTTGAGGCGCTGATTTTTCGCCTTATTTTTATGCACGTATAAAAAGATTTAAACTTTACCGTTTAACAACCGAATCAAAAGCGACTCATGGCAAAAAAGATTACAAACAGAAACGAAGATTACTCCCAATGGTATCATGATGTTATCCGTGAAGCCAAACTGGCTGACCAAGCACCGGTGCGCGGCTGCATGGTCATTCGTCCCAATGGACAGGCCCTTTGGGAAAACATGCAGGATGCCCTGGATGATATGTTCAAAGAAACCGGTCATGAGAATGCCTACTTTCCGCTTTTTATTCCAAAATCATTTCTCGCAAAAGAAGCACAGCATGTTGAAGGCTTCGCCAAAGAATGTGCCGTGATTACACACAGCCGGCTTAAGAGCAGTGGCGATGGGGTTGAAGTGGATCCCGAATCACGATTGGAAGAGGAGTTGATCGTGCGGCCAACCTCAGAAACGATCATCTGGGATTCGTACCGGAACTGGATTCAGTCGTACCGCGACCTTCCCATCCTTATTAACCAATGGGCGAATGTTGTACGATGGGAGTTGCGCACGCGCATGTTCCTGCGTACAATGGAATTCCTGTGGCAGGAAGGGCACACAGCCCACGCCACCAAACAGGAAGCTATTGAAGAAACAGAGCAGATGCTGGAGGTCTACCGCACCTTTGCCGAAGAGTATATGGCCATGCCTGTTATCACGGGCGTAAAAACCGCGTCCGAGCGTTTTGCCGGCGCTGTTGAAACGTACTGCATAGAATCATTGATGCAGGACAATAAAGCGCTGCAGGCCGGAACTTCTCACTTTTTAGGGCAGAACTTCGCCAAGGCCTTTGACGTGAAATTTCAAAGCGCAGAAGGGGAACATGAGTATGTCTGGGCAACCAGCTGGGGCGTATCCACCCGGCTAATTGGCGGGCTGATTATGACCCACTCCGACGATAACGGTCTTGTTCTGCCCCCAAAACTTGCACGTTACCAGGTGGTTATTGTACCTATCTGGCGCGATGATGAGCAAAAGGCAAATGTTCTTGACTATTGCGATAATATAACGAAAGAGCTTGAGGACTCGGGTATAAAATATAAGCTGGATGACCGCGAAAGCCTCAACCCCGGCCGAAAATTTGCCGAGCATGAAGCCGCCGGTATTCCGCTGCGCATTGCCGTGGGCCCCCGTGATCTTGAAAATCATAATGTAGAACTGGCGCGCCGCGATACACTGGAAAAGAACATCGTAGATCGCGACGGACTTGGTGATCGAATTAAAACGTTGCTTGACCAAATTCAGGACGATCTCTACACCGCCGCCCAGGAACGGATTCAGGAAAATACACATCACGCAGAGTCATATGATGAGTTTAAAGAAATCATCAAAAATAAAGGCGGTTTTGTCTATGCCCATTGGGATGGCACCGCTGAAACTGAGGAAAAAATAAAAGAAGAAACCAAAGCAACCGTCCGGTGTATACCACTGGAAGGTGAAAAAGAGAAGGGCAAATGCATGGTCACCGGAAAGCCCTCTACTCAAAAAGTTCTTTTTGCTAAAGCCTATTAATATGAGCATTCCCGCTGCTTTTACAATTGCTACGGCCAAAGAAAGCCGGACTATTGATGCTGAAACAGTTCAATCGTTCGGTATCGATGAATTTACGCTGATGGAAGTAGCGGGTATCTCTGCAGCAAAGGAAATTTTAGGTCAGGTAGAGAACAGCAGCCACGGCGTTTTTCTGTGCGGCAAGGGAAACAACGGCGGAGATGCCTTGGTGGTTGCCCGCTACCTGGCACAGCACGGAATTGAAACGACCGTTGTTTTTATCGATGGTGATGAAGATTTGTCATCCTGTGCGCAAAAAAATTATGGCCTGCTCAATACTATAGCGAACGAAGACAGCGATATATCCATCAAATTCTATAAAAGCTGGAATTCATTTGATGACTCCATCATCCCGGATTTTATCATTGACGGCATGCTGGGTACCGGACTCGACAGCCATCTGCGGGGCGATTATCCTCAAGCTGTTAAATGGGCTAACGATATCGCGGCACCCATTTATGCGATGGACATTCCTACCGGCCTGCACGCTGATACCGGCCAGGTGATGGGCACGGCAATCCGTGCGACCCAGACGTTTGCATTCGGCGTGCTGAAACAAGGCTATTATCTTGGCGAAGGCCACCGACACACCGGAACCATAGCATTTTGTGAATTACCATTCCCGCACTACCTGAAACGCAGCGCATCTTCTTTCCTGATCGATAACGACTGGCTGCCGGCAGCTTCCACCCGTAAGCCCAATCACAAATACGAAACAGGTGTCGTCTATGTTATTGCCAGTTCGGAAGGACTGACCGGCGCTGCTATTCTCGCTGCCAAAAGTGCATGGGCAGAAGGGGTCGGAGCTGTTATACTGATATGTCCGCGGGGGCTGCTTTCTGTATTCGAAAACAACCTGCCACAAATCATCAAGAAACCGGTAGGCAGCAAGGATGATTGCTGCTTCGGAGAAAATCATCTTGGAGAAATTATTCAAATTGTGCAGGAAAAGTCGGGAACCATGCTAATCGGGCCGGGTTTGGGCCGTAATGAATCAACCGTGAAGTTTGCCAATCGGTTTTTAACCAAACAAACCGGTAATATAATTATTGATGCCGATGCACTGTGGGCACTTTCCCAGCAAGACAACTGGCAAAAACCGGAATCAGCAAACTGGATATTGACACCGCATCCCGGGGAACTATCCACCCTTTGGGGCACCGATTTTGCAGACGATATGAAGCGATTGCAAAAAGTGCAAGAAGCAGCAACGTCTCATAATATCACCCTTCTTTCAAAAGGATTTCCCGCTATTCTGGGAACCCCCGATGGTAATACCTATTTAACTGGATATGATACCCGCGTATTTTCACGTGCGGGCTTCGGCGATACACTTGCCGGAAAAATCGCGGCTTTTTGGTCAAAAGGTCAGAATCCTGATGAAAGCTGCTGCAAAGCCCTGCTCAACGGCTATAACAAAATAACTTTATTGGATTCGAATCATCCCGAGCCTCTTGACTTGATATGATATCACAGATCAACAATTATTTATCAGAGCGTAAATATCTGCTTCTTGCAGGCATTATTTTAATTACAGTCGTCACATTATTGTTGACGCTGATGCCTGTTGACAATATCATGCCTTCTAAAATCTGGACGTATGACAAACTTGGTCATATGGTCATTTTTGGTGGCTGGACATTTCTGGTAGGCTACTACCGGTATTTGAAATCGCCCGAAAACCTTAACCTCTTTACGATTTTTTTTGCCGGCGTACTTTTTGGAATTATAATAGAAGGCCTTCAATATATATTACCTCTAAACCGAATGGCCGATCTTTTTGACGTCGCTTTTGATGCCTTAGGATGCTTTATTGCCACACTTGCACTTTATAAAATTGTAGACACCGAATAATTGTAAAATATTTTCCGTTCTAACGAGTTATAATGTAAAAGAAAGCTTTTTAATTTGAACCCTATATATAAATTGATATATTCACTCAGAAGCAACTTTAAACAGCTTAATTAACTTCTTATGGGCACAACAAGAAAGAAGCCAAAAGCAGACTTACGAAAGTATTATACCGTATTTTGGGAGATCGGTTTGGTTGTCGTACTGTTGATTTTCATTATTGCTATGAAGGTTGATTTACGCGGCGGAGAAAATAATATTGACCTAACCGAAGAACAGGAAGTGGTAAAGATGAAAGAGGTGGTCCAAACGCAGCAGAAGAAGAAGCCGCCACCCCCTCCTCAACCTCAGGTACCGGTAGAAGTACCAAATGATAAGGTAATTGATGAAGTCGATATTAATCTCGATTCCGAACTCGATCTGGATGAACCTCTGCCAGAACCTCCACAGCAAAAAAGTGAAGGAGATAAAGAAGAAGATTTCTTCGTAGCTGTAGAGGATCAACCTGAACTGATCGGCGGTATTGGAGAATTACAGAAAAAGGTAACATACCCTCCACGCTGTAAACGGGCCGGTATTGAAGGTCGGGTAACGGTGCAGTTTATTGTTAATACGCAGGGAGAAGTTGAAAATCCCAAAGTAATTCGCGGAATTGGCGGCGGATGTGACCAGGCTGCCATTGAGGCCATTAAAGAACATGCGAAGTTTAAACCTGGCCGACAGCGGGGAAAAGCGGTAAACGTACAGATGAGTTTACCTATTCTTTTTCGACTGCAATAGTTTCCGCTACTTAACTTATTGTCATTAAAGGCGCATCTTTCAGGTGCGCCTTTTTTATTGCACCAATAATAAATTTGTAAATTTATGTAAAATTTATATCATGTGTATATAATTCCAACTGAAAAGCGGAGGACACATGGTTACTCACAAAAAGACCGGATTCGATTTACATAAACACCATACCATTTTTCTGGAGATTGGACTTATTGCTTCGCTTCTTATCTTTATCATTGCAATGAAAGCAGACCTGCCGGGCAAGCAGAACAGCGTCGACTTTTCCAATGAAAAAGAGATAGTAAATATACAGCCTGTGCCCCGCACCGAAATTAAACAGAATCCATCTGTTCCTCCGACTCCGCAGGTAATGCCTGTAGAGCCTAAAGATGTTCCTGTCAATGATCCTATTATTGACAACTTAGACCCTGAGCCCATTACTAACTACAAACCGATTGAACCACCAGAGATAATAGATGAACCAAATGAACAGATTTTTGTGGCTGTAGAGCAAGAACCCGAAATCATTGGCGGACAAAAAGCCTTGTACGATAAGCTACAATATCCCGAACGTTGCAAAAGAGCAGGAATTGAAGGGCGTGTTATTTTACAATTTATTGTTAATATCGATGGTTCCGTACAAGACATTAAAGTAATGAAAGGCATCGGCGGCGGGTGTGATAAAGCTGCTGTTGAAGCAGTGAAACAAATAATATTCAAGCCGGGTCGCCAGCGGGGTAAGCCGGTTCGGGTGCGCTACTCATGGCCAATTATGTTTGATTTACAGTAAGGCCAAACCATTTTATTATAATAAAAGGCGCATCTTTCAGGTGCGCCTTTTTTATCTTAGCGAAATCTTCAGAGCCTGCAGCACGTTCCTGAGATTTTCGAATCCCATGTGCTTTTCAGCAACATCAAGATCAACCCACTCTACTGCTGATATGCCTTCCGACTCCTGGGGTGTGAAGCTCTGGGGATCTGCAGGTAGTTTCATGCTATACCAATGCGTTGTTTTTCCAAATTTATCTCCATCTCTGTGATATTCGTGGTAGGTCTCGGTTAAAAATGATTCGATGAAAGGCAATGAAATACCAATTTCTTCGGCCACTTCCCGGCGGGCGCACTCTTCAACCGATTCTCCCTCTTCTTTCTTTCCTTTAGGCAAATCCCAAATACCATTCCGATAGATCAGCACCACCTCACATACTTCTCCTCTTTTTCGAAAAATAACGCCGCCGGCAGCTGTGACTGTCTGCATCTACTCTTCTTCCTTCTCTTCATTGTCTTTCTCTTCTGCGTAGTTGAGGCGTAAGGTATTTAGCGTTTGCTCCAGGTAATTTGAAAGTTCTTTGGGTAAATTGCCCTTAGTATACTCCTGTAACATCAACAGGGTATCAATGGCAAACTTCGCTGATTTGAGGTCTCGTTCCACTTTATCCGTTGAAGGATTCTTTGTTTTTCCCAGCCCCATCATAGCTATTTGCTGATGTTGTTGTATAAGCATCATAAACAAAAGCTGCTGCCGCTGATCGTCTGAAATTTGATCGCCATTAAGATTTTCGAGATCCATATAAAGTATATTGATTAAGATTTTACCTAAAGGTAAAAGGTTTACACCAATTTTTGAATTCCTCATTCAAAAGATAATTAACAATTATCTATTCTCTTCTTTAAAATTAAAAATGCTACCTGTACATTTAGGCTTCATCAAACTGACGATAATAAATTTTTGACATGGCAATTTTGCATCCTTTCAAAGCATGGCACCCATCACCGGAACAGGTAAAACAAATTGCCTGTCCGCCGTATGATGTAATCAGCACAACCGAAGCGCGTGAGAAAGCACAAGGCAATGCCAAAAGCTTCCTTCATATTATCCGCCCGGAAATTGACCTGCCGGAGGGCACGCCATTTAACGCCGATGCCGTTTATAAGAAAGGAGCAGAGAACCTGCAGAAATTTCTGGATGAAGGTATTCTTGAACAAGATCAAACGAACGCGTTATACATTTATCAATTGATATGGAAAGGTAAAACCCAAACTGGTGTCTTCGGGTGCGTCTCCGTCGATGATTATGATAATGACGTAATTCTTAAACACGAACTTACCCGACCTGATAAAGAAGACGATCGAACCAAACACATTGTGGATCAACAAGCCCATGCCGAACCGGTAATGCTCACCTGTAACGATACCGCAGGAATTAAAGCTATTGCTGATGACTTTTCCACGAACCACGATCCGTTGTTCGACTTTACTACTGATGACGGCATCACGCACCGCTTATGGCAAGTTGCCGACACGAAAAAGCTGACAGCTGCATTTGAGAATTTGGATCATCTGTACATCGCCGATGGCCACCATCGCTGCAAAAGCGCATCGCGCGCAGCACATCAGGAACGTGAAAAAAAAGAACACGACTCCGGTAAAGAAGAATTCAACTTTTTCCCGGCCGTCATTTTTCCGATGTCCGAGATGAATATTTTGCCGTATAACCGCGTCATTTTTGAAGTACCCGATCACTTTGAAGAACAGCTGAAGGAACGATTTGCCGTCGAAAGCGATGCAGAAGATGCACCCGATAAAAAAGGCGACATCTGTCTGTATATCAATGATTCATGGCACAAAATCACACTACCTGAAGCAGATGATCCTTCATCCGTGGAACAATTGGATGTTCATCGTCTCCAGGAATTTGTATTGGAACCGATGTTAGACATTAAAGATCCCCGGCGCGATGAAAACATTTCATTCGTCGGTGGTATACGCGGCACCGCAGAGCTTGAAAAGCTTGTCGATTCCGGGAAAGCACAATTGGCAATAAGTATGTATCCCACTGCGATTGAAGAACTGGTAGAAGTTTCGGATGAAGGCCTTCTGATGCCGCCAAAATCAACATGGTTTGAACCCAAGCTTCGTTCCGGACTTCTCGTTCACACTTTTTAATCATACACCTATAAAATTACACTGATCCCATGAGTCGTATTCACAATTTTAGCGCCGGCCCGGCCCGCCTGCCCCTTGAAGTACTCGAAAAGGCAAAGTCAGAATTTACAGATTATCAAAACCTGGGATATTCGGTAATGGAAATGAGTCACCGCAGCGCTGCATATACCGAAATTGACCGACAAGCCAAATCACGGCTTCGCAGCCTGCTGGGCTTGGGAGATGACTTCCACATCATGTTTCTACAGGGCGGCGCCAGCAGCCAGTTTATGATGGCTCCACATAATTTTTTATCGGAATCAATCACAGCTGATTATATTGACACCGGGCGGTGGTCGGCAAAAGCAATTAAGGAAGCAAAACTTTTTGGCAACGTGCATATACCATTCAGCAGTGATGGAACGGGCTACGACCGGGTACCTGCCCGGGATGAACTATCATTTAGCGACAATCCGGTGTACGTTCATTTCACTTCAAACAATACCGTAGCAGGCACCCAATTTGCCACGGAACCAAACACCGATGGTATTCCGCTTATCTGTGATGCCTCTTCTGATTTCTTATCCCGCCCTATCGATGTTGATAAATACGGTATGATCTACGCCGGTGCCCAAAAAAATGTTGGGCCCGCAGGTGTTACCATTGTGATTATAAGAAAAGATTTCCTTGACAAATCAAAGACGGAGGGTGTTCCCACCATACTGCAGTATAAAACGCATGCAGAGAAAATTTTCAACACGCCTCCCACCTTTAATGTGTACATGGTGAATCTTGTGCTTGAGTGGCTTGAAGATAAAGGAGGCATCAGTCATTTTACTGAATTAAATGAAAAAAAATCCCGGCTGCTTTATGATGAAATTGATCGGGATGATTTTTATCGGGGTGCGGTGCAAAAAGATTCCCGTTCACAAATGAACGTTACCTATCGTCTTCCCTCCGAAGAGCTGGAACAAAAATTCCTGCAGGAAGCAGCAGATGAAAATTTGGTAGCACTTAAAGGTCATCGCAGCGTCGGGGGCATTCGTGCAAGTATTTACAATGCCTGCCCCATGGAAAGTGTAGAAGCGCTGGGCAATTTCATGAAAAACTTCCGGGACAAAAACGGATAAGTTAAGAAGTGTGAACTGCACCTGAAAATTCAAAGCAGCCCAAATACCGTTAAAAAGTGATCAATGGTATTCGGTACAAAAACAATGAGGTAGACAATTCCCCAAATGGCTCCGGCCATATGCGCTTCGTGATTGATTTTACCGCGTTCTTGCTTGCTTTCGTACATGCTGTAGATCAGATAAAGCACACCAAAGATAAAGGCCGGGATGGGAACAGGAATAAAAAGAAGGTAAATACTTTCTAAGGGAAACAGGAAAATGTACGCAAAAAGAACGCCGCCTACGGCTCCTGAAGCTCCGAGTGTGGCATAGTTTGGATTTCCTTTGAATTTAATTACAGAAGGTATGCCCGAAACAATAAGCGCCGTCAGATATAAACCTAAAAAGTATACCGGGCCTAAAATCTGCTCCATAATAGAGCCAAAAAAATAGAGCGTAAACATATTTACAAACAAGTGACCGAAGTTTGCGTGTAAAAAGCCGGATGTAAACAACTCGTACCAGGTATGCTCCCGAACAACCCGATAAGGCTTTAGATATCCCTTTTCAATTAACCGGGGTGAACCGTATAGAGCAACCAGCGAAACCACCGTATTGATGGCAATCAATAAAAAGGTGACAGACGATGTGAAATCGAAGTTCTGCATGTATTACTGTTTATTATAAAAGCACGAAAATAGAGAAGGTTCACCTTCGAAGCCAATTTTCTTTATTTAATTTTGCTTGCATTCTCGTACAATGCTTATATTTACTGCTCATTTGCTGGTGTAGCTCAGGGGTAGAGCGATTCTCTCGTAAAGAATAGGTCGCTGGTTCAAATCCAGTCACCAGCTCAAAAAACGTGTTAGAAAAAAGTAGGTTACCCTGACCAATCGGATTCAGCAGCTCATTTCTAAAAAGGCAGGGCTGTTTTTACATTAAAATAAGGATCGGGGCCAAATGATTGATTCATCGGTTGTGCGATCCCGAGCTCGTAAGTTAATCTAAAGCTTTCACCAATCGAAAACACCCGTTTTATCTCTGCTCCCAAACTATAGCGGTATTCTGTTGATACGCGATCTTCTGCAACACGCGCCTCTCCCATTACTCCGGCATCGGTAAACACAGTAAGCGAAGTGCGGGCTGGAGGAATAAATCCCAGCAGTCTTTTCCTGGTATTAAACTGGAAGGGAATACGGTACTCCAGCCTTCCAAATAAAAATCGGTCGCCCGGCAAAATAGTCGTGTAGCCGCGAACAAACCGGTCAAGGCCGGGATTTTCGCTACCCATAACGTCCGGTCCCGGCAATTGGTAATTTCCATTATCCGAAAAGCTTAAGAAATCGCGGCCGGCTGGCTCACCAATATCCATCACGCCATTGGCATACAAGTAAATGCGATGGTCCCGTATAGCCGGCAAAATTGTGTATCCATCCAAACTTAGCCGTGCATAGCGCGTTTGAGAATTTAAAATTTTATCGGAAACCGTCGCAGAAAATCGAATACCTTTTCCACTTAGCGGGTGGATGAGCGTATGCCGGCTGGCCCTCAATTTTCTCCAGCTTAAAACTGCTTTCAGATCCGTTTGCCGCGTTTTCATATTATTGAAAAATATATCGGGATGGTGTAACCGGAGCGTTGACTCGGGAAAATAATCGAATGCCATATGACGAAGTGTAAGCCCTGCATACCAATCACTATTTCCGCGACTTAAACCGGTAAGTTTCCACAGCGATGTTAGCGCTGCCACAGTCGTTGTTTTCACTTTGCGCGATTTGCCGAAAAAGCCAGAGGCCGAAGGAAAACGATTGAAAGAGAGCTCAAGCCGGGGCCTGAAGCTGTTGTTAATATATTTACTTACGAAAAAAGATTTCTTAATAGGATCGGCAAATGAGATACTCCCATAATAATCGAACTCATGGGTTCGCATGGGTTCAATCAAACTTATGTATGCGGCTAATCCAAAATCACCCGGATTAATGTAATAAGGAATAACAAATGGCTTCTCCCATTGAATATTTTTAAACGCATTATAGGGATTAACTGAACGATCAGTGGAAGATTGGCTGGTTGCTTGTATTAATGTATCTGGGGGTAAGCTTGAAACTTCTCCTGAGTCGCTTTCAATTATTGACTCATTGGGTTCCGGCCCATTTTTTACATCTTCTTCCCACTGCTGGTTGAATGACTCATAACTTTGCCCGATAGCATTTTCAAAGGAGCTATTCATATCAAAATATGGCACAAGCCCAAGTAACGATTGGCGGGTACTATACAATTCACGAAGCCGTTCTTCACCAAAACGTTCGGTAAAATAGTGCATTTGCGATCGCCCTTTCATAATATCAATTGAATCGACAATAGCCAATCTCAGAAAGTTATCTTCATCATCCCCAAATTCGTTGCGGGCCCTCACATCATATTCAGTTACGCGGGGAACCGCCATAAAAGAAGTAAACCCATCGGACCAGGGTGATTTTTCGGGACGAGAAAAAAGATAGTAGTAATAGTCGACCGGGAAATACTGAATATGCTGCTGAAATGCGTACGCAATTTCTTGACGCAATTCCTTCAGAAGTGTTGTTTCACCCGGTACAAACCGCGGTATTAAAGGATCGTCTCTCCAGATGCTGTACTCATCATCAATACCTTGTGCTTTAACACCGCTAACCAGCGCATTGCCATTTTTATAGTATATGATAATTCTACGCGATGGTGCCGTTCCCAATCGGCTTTTAAACTCCTCATAAATTTGTTCAGCTTGGACAGACAATTTCCTGGCAGTTGGAATATTCGATTGAGGAAATACAATCTTGAAATGCTCGGTAACTATTTCGGCCCACGCTATAGTCGTTTCATTGTTCCCATACGTTTCGGGAACAGCCTGCCCGTAACTGCCGATTGCTGTTGTAAAACTTAAAATAATTGTAGCTATGGAGTAGTAAATAAAATCTCTCAAGACCAATGACCTATCATTTGTGGCATCTCTCTGATACCTGGTTTTTTGGGCGGAACTATCCATTCAACATTATGTTGTTGTCAGTTTAAATTATATATACATTTTTTCATCTAAAAAGAAAATAAGCACTGGCCTATAACAGAACTCCAATGATAACAAGTAATTACCGAAAAATTTTAGAAATGTTCCTGAACCAAAAGTTATCCCGGTATATGTGAATGTAGTGGTAGTTCCTTCTGAAGTGGATTGAACGTCGACTTCTGCGCCTAATTGATTTGAAAGCGAATTGATAAGTGTCACACCCAATGACGCCTCATTTTTGATACTGAACCCATCCGGCAGCCCTTCTCCGGTATCTGAAATCATAAGCTTTTTACGCACGCTCTGCTGTTTTAATGCGACTTTTATTTCCCCTTTCCTGATTGGAAACGCGTGCTTGTATGCATTATTGACCAACTCATTAATAATCAGCCCAAAAGTAACGGCATCGACAATATCTATTTTACCAGTTCAAGATCCTTCTGCAGGATGATTTTCTGCTCGTTATACAAGCCATCAATATTAACAACATGCCCAGCAGCACTAAAACTGCAATAAAACCAACAATTTTTTTATCATTAAAAGGTTGGCTAACTTTAGCTCCTTTAAACATGCAATTTCCCCGATGTAAACCGTTATTTGTCTGTAGTAATTGTTAGAAGTATATGCTAAATATGTTTTTTTTCAATAAAATGAGTTTTAGATTTCTATTTTTTTTATTTATTGGCGGGCTTTTCTTCCTCGTAAATGCCTGCGGAACCGCCGAGCGAGCAACACAAAAAAGAAGCAAAAATATTAATAAAGAAAGCGTTGAATTACCCGACATAACTATTGTCGATTCAACCAACGAAGACCCAAACCTCCCCCCGACCAAAACACTGGTTACGCCCGAAGATGAAGATGTAGAAACCGTCAGTCTTATCGAAAAAGGCCGGGCCAGTTGGTATGGCCCCAATTTTCATGGCAAGCTAACGGCGAACGGAGAACAGTTTGACATGCATGGAATGACGGCCGCCCACCGTACTCTGCCTTTTAATACCATTGTACTGGTCGAGAATAAAGATTCCGGAAAATCGGTTTTAGTCCGTATAAATGATCGCGGACCATTTGCCAAAAATAGAATTATTGACCTTTCGAAAAAAGCCGCACGAGAAATCGGGATGATAGGTCCGGGTACAGCGAATGTAAATCTGTATGTTGCCAAAGATGCCCTTGAAAATTCCAAGACTACCAACTTGAAGGTTGCCACCTACACTGTACAGCTGGGATCATTTGAAACCGAAGCCCAGGCATTTGACTACTCCAGTAAAATTAAGGGATCGCGGGTAGAAGTGGTTCGAAAAAATACAGACAAGATATATCGCGTGTATTACGGCCGCTATATTGACAAAGACGAAGCTGCTAAAAAGCAGAAAGAGCTTGAACGTAAAAACTTCAGCGGGTATGTAAAACAGATTGAAAACGGGTAATCCCCTTTCTTCAGGATTTATTCCACTATTGTTTGGGTTACACTATCTGTTTATTCCCAAGAAATGAAATAGATGAAAAAAATCATTGTAATTGGCAGCGGCTTCGGCGGGCTTGCAATAGCTTCACGGCTGCTCTCAAAAGGATTTAATGTAACATTACTTGAAAAGAGAGACAAGCTGGGTGGCCGGGCATACGTCTACGAAAAAGACGGGTTCACCTTTGATGGCGGGCCAACGGTTATCACCGCACCGTTTCTGTTTGACGAAATTTTTGAAGCTGCAGGTAAGAAACGCAAAGACTACGTCACCTTTGTGCCATGCGATCCTTTTTACCGCATTTTCGATAAAGACGGCAATACCTTCGATTATAATGGGGATCACGATTTTGTTTTAAGTGAAATTGAAAAATGGAATCCTGCTGATAAAGAAGGCTATACCAGGTTTCTGAAGTCTACCAAAGCTATTTTTGACAAAGGCTTTACCGAGCTGGCCGATAAACCATTCCTGAGCATCTGGGATATGCTTAAAGTAGCACCGGATTTAATTAAGCTGCAATCTTATAAAACAGTATATCAGTATGCTTCACAGTTTATCGAGAATAACTTTCTGCGAAAATGCTTCTCTTTTCATCCCTTGCTCGTAGGCGGCAATCCATTTCAGACGACCTCCATTTATGCGATGATCCACTACCTGGAACGCGAATGGGGCGTTCATTACGCCATGGGCGGTACCGGAGCCATAGTAAATGCTATGGAACTATTAATTCGCGAGCAAGGCGGGGTGATTCATACCGAAGCTGAAGTCGACAAAATTTTAATTGAGGAGCAAACAGCAAAAGGAATACGGTTAAAAAATGGTGAGGAGTACGATGCTGATGTTGTAGTATCCAACGCGGATGTCGCCTTCACCTATCGTCATATGATCCCCGAATCGAAACGAAAAAAATATACCAATCGAAAGATTGAACGCACCAAGTATAGCATGTCGCTTTTTGTAAGCTATTTTGGCACAAAAAAACGCTATCTGGACTCAGATCTTGCCCATCACAATATCATTCTGGGTGACCGGTACCGAGAATTGCTGGAAGATATTTTCAACCGGAAAGAACTGGCCGAAGACTTTTCACTCTATTTGCACATGCCTACCAAAACGGATCCGTCGCTGGCACCCGAGGGCTGCGAAGCATTTTACGTGCTCTCTCCGGTGCCCCATTTAGACAGCGACACCGACTGGACCCAACAGGCGAAGCCCTACCGCGATGCCATCATCCAATTCCTGGAAGAAAATTATCTGCCCGATTTAGAGGAAAATATTATCGTAGAACACCATATCGATCCGCTGCACTTCAAGAAAACACTGAACAGCTACAAAGGCTCTGCTTTTTCAGTTGAGCCTATCCTGACGCAGTCGGCATGGTTTCGCCCGCACAATAAATCGGAAGATGTAGACCAGCTCTATTTTGTGGGGGCCGGCACGCATCCGGGAGCAGGGCTGCCTGGCGTGCTTTCATCTGCAAAAATCGCTGAAGATTTAATTTGTGGAAAATACCGGTAGCAAGTATATCCTGCCCACTTGTTAAAAGTTCTAACCTAACTGGATTTTTACCCTGTCACTTCTATATTGGTTCATTGGGTACAAAATCTAATTCTTAAACGATCCTCTTATGCGCACTTCTACCTTTATTCTGGCACTGATTATTTTAATAGTCTCGGCCTGCGAGCAACAACCGGCTTACGAAGAGCTTGGGCTTGAAGAAATAACCATAACTGAATTGCAAGAAGGCTATGCAAATGGCCATTTCACTATTGAGGAAGTCACCAAAGCCTACCTGCAACGAATTGAAGATATTGATCAGAATGGACCTGAGTTAAACTCCATTATAAAGATCAATCCCCAGGCTGTGGAAACCGCCCGGGCGCTCGACCAAGAATTGGAAGAAGGTAATAAACGCGGACCGCTTCATGGTATCGCTGTTGTTTTAAAAGACAATGTAGATATGAAAGGAATGGCCACAACCGCAGGTGCGCGGATTATGGAAGATGCCCTGCCACCGGACGATGCATTTATCACCCAAAAACTGCAGGAAGCCGGCGCCGTTGTTTTGGGTAAAGCAAACTTAAGCGAATGGGCTAATTTTCACAGCAGCTTCTCTTCCAGCGGCTGGAGCGGGCTTGGTGGCCAAACCCGTAATCCCTACGATATCACCCGCAACCCATGTGGTTCCAGCGCCGGTTCGGGAGCAGCCGTTTCTGCAAATTTAACTGTCTTTGCCATTGGCACGGAGACAAACGGTTCTATCACCTGTCCCTCTACGGCAAATGGCATCGTCGGCATAAAACCTACTGTTGGTTTATTAAGCCGCGATGGTATTATTCCTATTTCATTCACGCAAGATACACCTGGCCCTATGGCCCGCACCGTCACGGATGCTGCTATCGCACTCGGAACCATGGTTGGGGTTGATACAAACGATGTAAAAACAGCAGCAAGCGAAGGAAATTTCAATACCGATTACACCCAATTTCTTAATAAAGACGGTATCAAAGGGAAGCGTATTGGTTTCTACACGGGACCGCTGGGGAATCATCACCGGGTTGATTCATTGACACAGCAAACTATTCGCCTGCTGGAAGATAAAGGCGCTACCATTGTGGAAATCGATGACATTTCAGAGGAAAATGTCGGTGGGGATTCTTTTCAGGTACTGCTGTATGAATTTAAAGACGGGCTGAACAAATACCTGGCTTCTCTTGGTGAAAATGCACCGGTTGACAGCCTGGCCCAACTGGTTGATTCAACCTTGGCCGACTCCGTAGAAATGCAATATTTCGATCACGACCTACTTATTACCGCGAGTAAAAAGGGCAACCTGGAGTCTCAAGAATACAAAGAGGCTTTGGAACGGATGAAAAGATATACCCGGGCTGAAGGTATCGACAGAGTGATGGATGAAAATAACCTCGATGCTATTGTTTCACCCACTGGCGGCCCGGCCTGGAAAACGGATCTTACCAATGGCGACAATTTCGGATTGTCATCAAGCTCTCCTGCAGCGCGGGCGGGCTATCCCAACATCACTGTTCCTATGGGATATATTGATGGGCTACCCGTAGGCCTCTCTTTCTTTGGGCGCGCATGGAGCGAACCGGAACTCATTGAAATTGCCTACGCATTTGAACAAGCTACAAATGTTCGTAAAGCGCCCGAATTTAGAGGTTGGGAAAAGTAATTTTACTTTCCTGTCATCCCAAAATTAATTCAAGATGACAGAAAATCGCGTTATTTACTCGGCCGGCTGCTTTTCCTTGATTGATTCCTGAAGCGCTTCCCAATCATTAATAAAGCGTTCCAAGCCAATATCGGTCAGCGGATGCTGCAGCAACTGGTTGATCACCTTCATCGGCATGGTGGCTACATCAGCGCCGAGGCGTGCCGCTTCCATCACATGCATGGGGTGGCGGATACTGGCGGCCAGCACCTCGGTTTCATAACCATAATTGTCATAAATTTGTACGGTATCTGCTATCAGTTGCATGCCGTCGGATGAGATATCATCAATACGCCCGATAAATGGCGATATATAGGTGGCTCCGGCTTTGGCGGCCAGTAATGCCTGCGATGCTGAAAAACAGAGCGTGCAGTTGGTGCGAATGCCTTCATCCGAGAGTGATTTGATCGCTTTTATTCCCTCTTTAATCAACGGCACTTTGACTACTACATTATCGGCTATATCAGCCAGGTTATGCGCTTCTTCCATTATTTCATCATGTGTAGTGGATATCACTTCAGCTGAAACATCGCCATCAACAATGTCGCATATTTTTGCCAC
>JAFGWN010000088.1 GCA_016937115.1 Balneolaceae bacterium
ATGATATTAGTCCATGGTCGGGGCGCCAGCGCCGATGGCATGCTGCTTTTTGCCGATGAATTTAACCGGGACGATGTGCATTACCGCGCCCTGCAAGCGAGCGGGCACACCTGGTATCCACGATCATTCCTGGCGCCCAAAGAGCAGAACCAGCCGGGTATCAACAGCGGATTGCAGGCTATTTACGATCAGATTCAATTTCTAAATAAGACCGGTATTTCCACTGATCACATTATGCTGCTGGGTTTTTCGCAAGGGGCCTGTCTGGCAAGTGAATTCGCCGCGCGCCATCCCCAGCGGTATGGCGGTATTTTTGCATTGAGCGGGGGGCTGATTGGACCGGAAATTGAAGCAGTAAATTATAAAGGTTCTTTTAAAAATACAGCGGTTTTTCTGGGGTGCAGCAACCGCGATCCGCATATTCCAAAAGAGCGGATTGATGAAACTGAACAGGTGTTTAAACAACTTGAAGCAGATGTCACAAAAAACATTTATCAGGGGATGGGTCATACGGTGAATAAAGATGAAATTAAACATATCCGACAGATCATGGACGAAATTTCTTAAATCGGACAATCTGTTCCCCTTCTCTTTCACGGTTTTTATACAATTATTTATATTGAACGGCAATCGACTATAACTTAATAATTTATTCCAATGGATATTCTTTGGGTGGGTGTGGCTTTCCTTTTTGGAATGGGTGTTTCTCGTCTCAAGTTGCCGCCGCTGGTTGGTTATCTGGCAGCTGGTACAGCGCTTTGGGCCTACGGCTATGAAGCGGGTGAAGCATTGCACGAAATTGCTCATCTGGGTGTGCTATTCCTGCTATTTACCGTTGGATTACATCTGCGGCTGAAAAATATTATTCGGGTTGAAGTGCTCGGCACCGGCGGTATCCACATGCTTATCAGCACGGCAATTTTTACGCCTGTTGCGTGGGCGTTCGGCTACAACCTGATGGCTTCTTTGATTATCGCTATTGTGCTCGGTTTCTCGAGCACCGTTCTTACGGCAAAAAACCTTGAGAGAAGAGGCGAACTGGGTGCATTCCATGGCCGGGTCGCCATCGGGATTCTTATTTTACAGGATATCATTGCTATCATTCTGCTTGGACTTACAAGCGGATCGGCGCCTTCGCCCTGGAGCCTGGCACTGTTGGCACTGCCGCTTCTTCGTCCGGCCATCTTAAAACTGGTTCAGCTAAGCGAAGAGGAAGAGTTGAAGCTTCTTTTTGGGCTCATGCTGGCTATTGGCGGCGGGGCTCTTTTTGAGCAGCTGGGGCTTTCCTCTGAACTCGGCGCCCTCGTTGCCGGTATGCTGCTTTCGGGGGAAAAAGTTGCTGATGAGCTTGCCAAAAAATTGTGGGCGCTGAAAGAGGCTTTTCTGGTCGGGTTTTTCCTTGAAGTAGGTCTGGCGGGCCTGCCCGGCCTGCAGGATTTTTACCTGACACTGGCCGCCCTCGCTATTTTGCCAATCAAAGCTATCTTGCTTTTCGGGCTAATGCTCTACTTTAAACTGCGTGCCCGAACCTCATTTATTGCCACCATATCACTGACATCATACAGCGAGTTCACACTCATTGCGGGATCGGTCGCGGCCTCCGCCGGTTTCATTCCACCGGGCGTTGTCGTAGCGTTTGCCCTGCTCACCGCCATCTCATTTGCAATTAATGCGCCGCTTTCCATCTGGGAGGAAAAACTGTGGCAAAAGATGGATGCTATGCTCAGCAGGTTTGAACGGGATGTGCGTCACCCTGACCAGCAGACCATCTCGCTGGGCTCCGCCGAGTATCTGGTTGTGGGCATGGGCAATGCCGGCCAGGCGGCCTATGATCGCTACAAAAAAGAAGGCAAAAACGTAGTGGGCATGGATATCGATCCGGCGCGTATTGAGCGCAACTTATCCGAAGGGCGACGCGTAATTTACGGAGATATGCAGGACATTGAGCTCTGGAATAATCTGAGTTTAGGTAATCTAAAATCAGTTATCCTGGCCATTGGCACGCCGGAGGCAAAAGTAAACGCTACCAGGCTTATGCGTTCCAATAATTATAACGGCGCAATTTATGCGCTCACTTTTCGCGACGATGAGCATGAAGCCCTCCGCAAAGCCGGGGCCAGTGCCGTATGTATGCCCATTACCCAAGCCGGACGAAAACTGGCTGAGCTCAGTTTATCGGATGATATCGCTCCCGGAGACATGATTTTAAACCCGGATTTTGGAACCAGTTAAATGGTAAGAATATTATATGCGTTGTTTTTAAACCTATCCATCAATACGGTTATTCTCGGTTTGTTTTTCATAAGATAACACGGAATCAAATATTCGTTTATTTTTAAGCTCAAGCTGCTGTTTTCGGTAATAGAGGTCGTATCCTATCGCTGTAAAAACGACTATATATTCCAACGCTACCAGCCAAAGGTTTTCTGTGTAAACAGCTGTGGAATAGGTAATATAGGTTAGCGGAATCACAGCCGACCATGCGATCGGAAATAACAATCCGGTTAGGGGCGCAGAAACTACCAGTGAACTTACGTACCACGGGTGAACGGTTGTTGAAAACAGGTAGTAAATCCCTAAGACAACAATGTAAATTGCAGGCAAATTTTTAAGGGATTGGTGCCGGCACTTCCATGAGATTCCAACAATAATAAGCGTGCTTAATGCCGCCAATACAGGAGCGGCAGACTGAATTATATTATACCCCTGCACCTGAAAACCCACCCATCGCACCAGGTAGTAGATGCTGGCGTTAAACTCAAACGATTGAAAATAGAGTCCAAGGCTTTCGCCAACGTTATTGATAAACGCTTGATTCAGAAATGGTGCGTGAAGTAGTGCCGTCCCAACGGCAACTACTCCAATCAACCCGGCCGAACGCTTCCAGCCCACGCTGAATACAAGATAAGGCATCAGGATAAGGGGAATCAGTTTGGTGTTGACGGCCAATAAAAAACAGACCGCGGCCGGCCACAGCTTGTCTTTTAAAAACAGGTGCCAGGCTGTCAACAGAAAGAAAATCATCACGCCTTCAAAATGCAGATTGCCGGTCAGTTCTAAAATGATAAGCGGATTAAGCGCATAGATAAGCAGCCATTTCGGGGAAAGGGTAAAATGGCTGAGCAGCTTTTTCATCACCCAGAACGTGCCGATATCGGCAGCCAGAACAACACCCTTCATCGCTACTACATTACCCAAGAGCTTTGTACCGAAAAGCACTGCACCTAATGCATAAATAAACTGACTCACCGGCGGATAAACCGTGTAATACCCTTGCGAATTGATATTATTAAACAGCTCTGCCGATAAAAAATGAGGTAGCCCATTCTGCATATAAAATTCTGGCGTATGGGCAAACGGATTGTAGCCATTAGCCAGCAGGTTGCCATCCCATATAAACCGATAGAAGTCGTCTGATAAAGTGGGCAAAGCAAAAAGCAGTACCACTCGAAAAAGAATTGCTCCGGCAATAGCTGCCTGCAATTTATGGGAAGAATCAACCCATTTGATGCTGTAGTAATAACAGCAAAAAAGGATGAGAAAAATGGAAATAAGGGCAGCAAAATTGCTGCGTTCAATGCCGTATGCCATTAACCCGTACCCGCACAGCGATATTAATAATGCAATATAAAAACGGACACGGGTCGAGGATTCCATGCTATGCAGATTTCAGCATTTTCTCGTAGAATGAGTAGCCAAAAATGGTGGCGAAGCCGAAAAAGAGCATCAGATGAAAAGGCAGCATTCCCAGGTCGCCTACGATAAACGCCATAACAATACCACCCAGGAAATATAGCGCAAGTCCCCCTTCAATAATCGAAACAGCGTCCAGTTTTTTTATCAGGTATTTATTATCCGACCATGAGTCCGTGGGCTTCGTAACATTGAATTTTGGGGTGCGAACAAAGGGTGAGGTCCTCCCTGCAAGGCCTTTAATTACAGCGATGGAATTATGTACTGATAATGCCATAGAAATAGATAGAAAAACGGGGAACATGATGACCAGATCTTTCGCCTTCTTAAAGGTCAATCCATTTTCCCGGGTAAAAGGTGTCCCATAAAAAAGCAGCCAACCCAATAACCCGATCATCAAGAAACTTGCTGCAATGAAAAAAGCATTAAGTTCGGGCTGCACATTTTTGAGCCAAAGCAGCGGTACGCTGAGCACCGAAACCAACAAAATAAATATAAATATGCTGCTGCTAAGCAAATGGCTTGACGCCTGTATTTTCTTAATAAGCGAAGCGTTGCTGTTCCATACATTGGACAGATGCTTGCGGGCTGATTCGGCGGCACCTTTGGTCCAGCGGTACTGCTGCGTTTTTAATGCAGAAATAGCCACCGGCAATTCGGCGGGCGAAACAATATCTTCAAGAAACAGGAAGTCCCAACCTTTCATCTGCGCCCGGTAACTAAGATCAAGGTCTTCCGTGAGCGTATCGTGCTCCCACCCTCCGGCATCTTTAATACAACTTCGGCGCCAAACACCCGCGGTGCCATTAAAATTCATGAAATACCCGGCCCGATTGCGGCCTTTCTGCTCTACGGTAAAGTGTGCATTCAAGGCAAACGCCTGCACCTTAGTAAGCAAGGAGTAATCTTGGTTAAGATGCGTCCATCGGGTCTGTACCATACCTATATTTTCATCTTCAAAACAAGGCACGGTATTCATTAAGAAATCGGGATGCGGAGTGAAATCCGCATCAAAAATGGCAATAAACGCCCCTTTTGCCTGCTGCATGCCGTATGTAAGCGCGCCGGCTTTGAACCCTTCGCGGGTGCCTCGCTGTATGTGGTTGATATCGTATCCCTGCTGCTGCAATTCCTGTACTTTTTCAACGATGATTTGAACTGTTTCATCGGAGGAATCATCCAGCACCTGAATTTCCAGCTTGTCTTTGGGCCAGTTGAAATTGGCAACCGAATCAATGAGCCGGTTCACCACGTAGCGCTCGTTGTACACCGGCAGTTGTACGGTTACCTGTGGAAATTCTTCCGGTGTACGGTTAGACCAGTCAGCAACATACCGGTTGGTTTTCCCTTTTTCGCTAAAGTAGTGATAAATAAGATGCGCTTGCCCCATGGTATATAGAAAAATGACCAGCAGACCAATCGCATAAAGTGTCATTATGGTGATGCTCAAAAAACTCATGAATACTACCAATACTTAAAGATGGTATAGATAATTTTGTACCCGGCCTTAACCGTGCCGCTCAATGTACCTGAAATTTTTGATACGCCAATGCGTTTCTTATAACTCACCGGCACTTCGGTACATGACAACCTCTGTTTTGCGGCTTTTACCTGCATTTCTACCGTCCAGCCAAACGTTTTATCCTGCATATTGAGTGCCTGCAACTTGTCAAATCTTATAGCCCGGAAGGGCCCTAAATCTGTAAATTTCACTCCGTAAAACAACTTCATCAGTCGCGTGGCCAGCCAATTGCCGAAAATCTGCTGCGGCTGCATGGCGCCTTTCTCCCGGTTACCCAGTGCCCTCGAACCGATCACCAGATCGATGCCATCTTCGATGATCGGCCGCACAACGTTGTCCATTTCATCCGGATTGTCGGAATAATCGGCATCCAGAAATACGACAATATCGGGCGGTTCTTCCATCTGCTTTAGATACTCAAGACCTCTCAGACAAGCTTGTCCATAGCCTCTCTGTGGCTCGTCGAGTACGGTGGCCCCGGCCTGTTCAGCGCGCAAGACGGTTTCATCTTTTGAGGCGTTATTGACCACAATCACCTCATTTACTAAGTCGGCCGGAATATCACCGATCACCTGACCAATCGACCTGGCCTCATTAAACGCCGGAATAATTACCCGAATATCAGCCTTGCTAACCACAAGCTGAAACTCTTTGGATCGGGTTGTATAGGCTTTCGTATTCGTTTTCATGATTCAAGGCCGAGTTTTTCCCGAAGTGATTCATCGGAATTCGAATTCTGCTTCCAGTACGGCTCTTTAATGGTGTTTGTCCGAACTGATCGCGCTTTTAGCGTATCACCCTTGCTGGTCTTCTGGGTTTGAATCCACCCGGCAATGCGGTACGGCGATTCAGCTTCGTAAACAATGGTCACATTTCGATCTCGGTTTACATATTCTATGGAATAAGCGTTTAGATTTTCTCCCGGCATGCCATCACCGGTCCAGTTTTCTTTTTTTGTAATCGCTTTTTCTACAGCCCAGCCGCTGTGCGACCGGCGGACGCCGAAACTGGCCGGGATGATATCGATCTCACCCTCGGGGAGCAGCTTTGGAGACAAACGCAGCTGCGTCCATATTTCGTCTTCAAGCCAGACGGCATCGAGTGTGGTTTTATAGTCGGCTTCATCTTCAAAGTATGAATGACCCGTTATCTCATAATGGCCGCCGCGAAGATTAAGTTGCGACCACGTAGTACCGCACCACTCCTGGGATGAGCTTGCCACTTTCAGCGATCTCGGATTTTTGTTAATACTGACCGGAGTGAACGTGCTGGTCATTACATTATATTCATAAATACCGGTAACAAACTCTTTTAAAAAATTAAGTTTCAACACGGTTTTGGCATCCCGTCCGTTGAGTTCTGATTCCAGTTTTACCTGCTTATCTGTAAGAAAATCTTCCGTTACAAAGACGAGAATAGCATCACCGTTGCGGACCTGTCCATAACGAATTTGCTCTAAATCGTAGTGGCTTAATTCCGCTTCGCCGGCGTACCAGTAGTCCTTGAAACTTTGCGTTTGCACTTCTACATCGGGTTGATCTGGAACGGAATAATTCTGCTTGTTCGTCTCGTCTTCGGTCTGTGCATTACAGCCCATAATCAGTAAGCCACAAATAATAATCGCTATGTATGCAAAAAGATTTTTACCCGTATTCATTTTTATGCTGCCATTTCTTTATTCATTTCTATGCCGTCATCCGTAATCGTAAACGCTTTGGGTTCGTTGAAGCGCCCTTCTTCGGGACCGTTTTCCAGTTTCAGTACACCGCGCGGGCATACAGACGCACAGACACCGCAGCCGACACACGATGAACGCACAATATTCTGGCCGCGTTGCGCATACCAGCGCACGTCGATACCCATCTCACAATACGTTGAACAGTTTCCGCAAGAGATACATTGTCCGCCGTTGGTGGTAATTCGAAAACGAGACTTAAACCGCTGTACCAGCCCCAGGTACGCCGCCAGCGGACAACCAAACCGGCACCATACGCGATTGCCCATAAAAGGATAGAATCCCACACCGATCACCCCGGCAAATACCGAGCCGATGGCAAAACCGTACCAGCTGCGAACCGTGTACGTGCTGACCCCAAGTACATTGCTGCTACCCGTCCAATAAGTATAAAGTACTCCGGCCGTCATAATCACAACCAAAACTAACACGGAATGAACCATCCAGCGTTCTATTTTCCAGGCATTGAGTGATTTATCCGAAAGCTGGCGGTGCGGGTCGCCCATCGTCTCGGCCAGCCCACCGCAGCCGCACACCCACGAACAGTACCAGCGCTTGCCATAAAAATAGGTGAACACCGGTACCCCGATGATAATCAACGCGATGCCCCAAACCAGCATAAACAAGCCCAGCGAACCGCTGCCGGCCAGGTTATTCAGAGAATAATCGTAGAAGAAATCGTAATGCAGCGGCCAGATATTTTTAAAATCAAAATACGGCTTGTTCAGCGCCACGAGAATTTCGGGAATCAAAAAGGCGAACGCGGTCTGGAAAAACATCACGGACCCTGTCCGAATCATGTGATAGGTGCTGTGGCGATATTTAATGAACATGCGCACACCCATCACCACAATAGCCAGCGTATATAACAAACCGTACAAAAACCATTGGCTGGCTTCCTCACCTTTAATCGCGTAACTGATAGGATCAACCATTGCGATCCAATTGGCGATATACTCGGGATACCAGTACAACACCACATAAAACCCGATCAACAGTGAACCCATGATTATGCCAATAGTTTTACCTTTGGTAGCGGGATTGTGATAGATGTGATCATTCTGGATGCCCGGTAACGTCAACCATAATTTGGGCAGAAAATACATGAGTGCTCCAAAACATCCCAGCCCTATACTCAGCCAAAACAGAAGCCATAGATTATCGCTCAAAAATCCCGTGCCGGCCGCTTTGGTGATATACATAAGGTACTGCCCCTGCTGGTAGCTGTACATCTTATTTTCATTAGTAAGGGTTTCATCCGCAGTTGCAAGCGCCGTTCGCAAATCACTGATAAACGCAAATTGCGAAGTATACGTTTTGCCCAGCATGGGTTGCACTTCAGCCTCAATGGCAGAGAGCTGAATCATCTTTTTGCTTTTTCCGGCCCGGCTCGCGCCGCCACCCGAACCACCCTGTGCACTGCTTTGGCTCTGTTGCTCGTCGCCGACTATACTCTTCTGCAAAACTTGATTCGTGAGTTTGTAATCGTTCATCATCAGCGAACCAAGAAATACCAGCAACCCGACAAAAAACAATCCGAGGCCAATGTATTTGATGGCCGAGGCCGTTGTATGCCCGGGATTAGAATCCGTAATTTCGTCGATCGTCCGATTTAAGTCCTGATCTTTCATGATTACGCTGTTTCTTTATTTCGGAATTGAAAGATATCGAACAGTCCGCGTTCTCGTTTCAACTTCAACTGCTCCTTGTCGGGGTTTAACTGATTGTAATAATCAATAATCGCATGTTCATATTTTTCACTGAACTCGGGATCGAACATTACATCCCCAAGATTTTGCAGCATGTATTCCAGCGATTTTCCATCTTTAATCCACTGCTCGCAAACCATGTGGCGCAGGCGGATACCCATCACATTAATACCGCTGATAGCGCGATCTTGCTCATCAAAGTTAATGCGCATGCTGTGCCGGCCGTCGTCATGCTCCCAGTAAAAAGTATCGATGCCCTCCGGCAACTGCGGTGGCACGCCTCCGTAGGTTTGCCACTCAATATTGAAAAACTTTGCTGAATTGAACCAGATACCGCGATCATATTTTTTACGCTCGCCACACAAAATACGCGCCAGCGCTTCACCCTGCTTACGTCCGGTATACCAAAGCTGCTCGATAGGCGGGGCGTCTTCAGCGGCATCGGTAAACTCCACGCAGTCCCCCGCCGCGTAAATATCTTCGTGATTTGTCTCAAAAAAGTGGTTCACCAAAATGCCTCTATTGGTGGCAATATCGCTGTCTTCGACCAGCTCAATATTAGGATGCACACCGGGTGTAAGTGCTACAAACTGGCAGGGAATTTTATCACCGTTTTCAGTCACAACTGCCCGAACACGTCCGTTATCATCAGCCAGTATTTCTTTAAGGTAAGTTTCCAAGTGCAGATCAATGTAGTTATGGCGACGTATTTCACGGTTCACCATTTGTGCTTCTTCCTTGGGCAGGGCGTTATCCCAGTAATTGGTTTCACGCACTAAAAATGTAACCGGAATATTACGACTGTGCAGCATTTCGGCGACTTCAACACCAATCAACCCGCCGCCTACAATAGCAGCACGATTAATATCTTTGGTATTTTCTTCCATCAGCTTTAAGTCGGGATAGCTATAGAGCCCCTGCACCCCGTCCAGATTCTGTCCCGGCCAGCCGAATTTGTTTGTATTCGAGCCGGTAGCAATCACCAGCTTATCATATCCTATGGGCGAACCGTCGCGTAGCTTCAGCTCTTTTTTATGAATATTAATGTCGGTCACATGATCATATACCAGGTTGATATCATTCTTGCCCCAGAACCAGTCTTCGTACGGCTTGGTATGCTCGTACTTCATATGACCCATGTAGATATACATCAGCGCGGTCCGTGAAAAAAAGTGCTCGGTTTCACTGGAAATCACAGTAATTTCCCAATCCTTGACCTTGCGTACATAGCGGGCCGCGGTAGTACCGGTTACCCCATTGCCGATAATCGCTAAATGCATATCTAATGTTGTTGGTTTTTACGTAGATACATTGTGGTTACAGAATATTACTTTTTTCGCGATATAATAAATTTGTTGCAAATAGATCATCTACTTTCCCAAAAAAATAACGCAAATTTGTTGTGATGAAATATTATTAGCAAGAATAATAGTTGAGCCTGCCTGTAAACAAATCATAATCAACAATACTATTGCTACCATACTTTCATCCATCTTCCTTAACGTACAAGTATGAAATTTTTTATAACCGCTTGTAAAATTATATATGTAGCAGTTGGCCATTTTCGTACTAAAAATTCAGAATTGCATTAACATTTAGTGTGATTCTTAATTTAAAATCCTTTCTACTCCGCCTCTTCAATTTGTCCCGAAGCTTTGTACGTCATTTCGGCCAGCACCGTGGTATAACGCTCTCCTAAAATAGATGTGTATTTGCGCTTTAGGCTATTCCATGCCTGCTCAAGCTTCGGATAGATTTTTTCTCCTTTTTCTGTGATTTCAATATGTGTTGCACGCCCCTCTGAACGCCGATTTAGATATCCCCGATACTCCATTTTCTCGACCAGCCGGGTGATGGTTGAGGGCGTGAGCTGCAATTTTTTGCTTAGTTCCATCGGCTGTATGCCCGGCTGATCATTGACCAGCATCAGTAAAAAAGCATAAGAAGATGTAAGTCCAAGCTCGCGAAATGCGTCATCGGCCATTTTATTTAATTGACGATTTAAGGCACTGGATGAGAAAAAAAGTGATTCAGTAAAATCCATAGACATTATTTATTTGTATGTGCAAGTAAATATACTGTTTTAGTATCATAAATGAAACTACTTGGTTGATACATAAGACCTCCATTACCCAAGAGCACCGGGTTGCTTAAATAATAAATTCTTCTTTCTCATTAAATAGTCGTATCTTTGCAGCCGAAGCAATCGCTGCTTCCGTGTTTTTTGGCTACCCAAGCCGCCGTTGTGCCAAGCTTTCCGCTATCCATATCTTCCCGACAGCCGTTGGGAATGTCGTTGATATGTCCGCCGCACCACCGCCGTAAAAGGTGTATTCAAAGAGCGCATATCAACAATTTCTATATTTTTACTTATATGACTACTTTTAGTGATCTTGGACTATCTGCGTCCACAACCGACGCCGTACAGCAACTCGGCTTTGAACAACCCATGCCTATTCAGGAACAGGCCATTCCTATCCTGCTTGGTAACCATACCGATATTGTGGCACTGGCCCAGACCGGCACGGGCAAAACGGCCGCCTTTGGATTGCCGCTGGTCGAGCGTATCGAACATTCTCTTAATTTACCACAGGCATTAATTCTGGCGCCCACGCGAGAGCTCTGCATTCAAATTACCAAAGACATAAAAGATTTCAGCCGCACCCGGCAACAAATTAACACGCTGGCAGTCTATGGCGGTAGCAGCATCAACAAACAGATTAAAGCGCTGAACCGGGGCGTGCAGATTATTGCTGCCACACCCGGACGTTTGCTTGATCTGCTGCGACGTGGCAAAATTGATACGTCCGCTATCTCAACCATTGTACTCGATGAAGCCGACGAACTACTTAATATGGGCTTTCAGCAAGATTTAAATGCCATTTTTGATACGTTGCCCAAGCATTATAATACGTGGTTATTTTCTGCGACTATGCCCAATTCGGTGGCTAATATTGCCAAACGATATATGAACAACCCAAAGAAAATTACCGTCGGCACGAAAAATGCCGGGGCAGATAACGTATCACACCAATATTTGACCGTACATCCGCAGGACCGCTACACTGCGCTGAAGCGGCTGATCGACTTCCATCCGGATATGTATGCCATCATCTTTTGCCGCACGCGCCGGAATACCCGCAATATTGCCGAAAAACTTATGGGTGATGGCTACACGGCCGATGCCATTCACGGCGATCTTTCGCAATCCCAGCGCGACCACGTGATGGGCAAATTCCGCAATAAGACAATCCGCCTGATGGTCGCTACCGATGTGGCTTCCCGCGGCATTGATGTGAATGACCTTACCCACGTGATCAATTATGAGCTCCCCGATGATTTAGAAAGCTATACCCACCGCAGCGGTCGTACCGGCCGGGCCGGGAAAAGCGGCGTATCTATCGGCATTGCCAAGCACAAAGAAAAGGGCAAAATCCGCAAGCTTGAAAAAACAATCAAGCAAAAGTTCGAGTATATTGATGTTCCCACCGCAACGGATGTACGCAAAAAACAGCTTGGCGAATGGACCGACAATGTAATGAATGCGGATACCTCAGCCATCGATGATATCATGCCGGCAATTAAGCAAGGCTTTGAAGGAATGAACCAGGATGAGATAATTGCCAAGCTGGTGGCCTATGCATGGAATAAAAAATCGAACACTGAGCAATCCAAGCCTGCCCAATCAGCCAGTCAGCCACAAAACATAAAGAATGGATCAGAACCCGGTTTTGAGCGGTTCTTCATTAATGTTGGCCGGAAAGATGATTTGAATCCCGGTAGTTTAATCGCACTGATTAACGAATCGTGCCGGACGGGCGACATTAATATTGGCAAAATTGATATTATGGGATCCTTTTCCTTTTTCGAGGCCGATATGAATTTCACCGATAAAATTCTATCCGGATTTCAGAATCACGGAAACTATCGGGGTCGCGGCGTGAATGTGGAGATCGCCAAACCGAAGTAGAGATTTATTCTTTCTCTTTTCTAAAGCCAGGTATTTTTGAAATATCTGGCTTTTATATTTCCCAAATCTTATCGGCATACTCCTGTACGGCCCGATCAGAAGAGAAGTGCCCCATGTTGGCCATATTGATAATCGCCCGGCGGTTCCACTCGGGTTGGTCGCGGTACACCTGCTCAACCTCTTGCTGCTTTTCGATGTATGATTGATAGTCGGCCATCACCATATAATGGTCTCCATCATTTAGCAAAGCATTTATAATAGGCTGAAAGACATCGGGCTCATCCGGGGTAAAAAAACCGTTGCTTAGTTGTACGATAATTTTTTGCAGCTCTTCGTTCGCATCGAGATAGCTGTGGGGATCATAGCCGGAACTTCGAAGCTCCTCTATTTCATCAACCTTCAACCCAAAAATAAAGATATTCTCTTTGCCGACCCGTTTTCGTATTTCAATATTTGCGCCGTCAAGTGTGCCAATCGTCAGTGCGCCGTTTAGGGCAAACTTCATATTGCCGGTGCCCGAGGCTTCCATCCCGGCGGTCGATATCTGCTCGGATAAATCGGCAGCCGGAATCATCATTTCAGCAAGTGATACGCTGTAATCAGGTAGAAAAATACACTTAAGCGTATCATTTACATCCGAATCGCGGTTGATTCTTTTTCCTACCGCATTGATAAACTTGATATACAGCTTGGCCATGGTATAGCCGGGCGCTGCCTTTCCGCCAAAAATAATAGTGCGTGGCTCGTGGTCGGCTTCTGGATTGGCCTTAATCCGGTTGTATAACGTAATCGCATGAAAAACAGCCAAAAGCTGGCGTTTATATTCGTGCATCCGCTTGATTTGGATATCAAAGATGGAATCTGTTCGAACCGTAACCCCCAGTTCCTCCTTTATGTAAGCAGCCAGTTCTTCTTTCTTCTGCAGCTTTATATCTGCAAACTGTCCGCGAAAATCCGGGTCATCCGCAAAAGGCTCAATCTGTTGCAGTTGATCTAAATCCTGCACCCATCCGGTTCCGATCCTGGATGAGATCAGATTGGCCAGCGGAGCATTGCACTGCCGAAGCCAGCGGCGAGGAGTAATACCGTTTGTCACATTGGTAAATTTCTCTGGAAACTCTTGATAAAAATCACTGAAAATGGTCTGCTTCATCAGGTCGCTGTGGATCTCCGAAACACCGTTTATTTTGTGTGATCCCACCGCACCCAGGTTGCCCATCCGCACAAATGGATTCATCTCATCACTGACAATTCGCATCCGGTTTTTTCGCACTTGGTCATCGGTTGATTCAACCGTAATAGAATTCAGAAACCGCCGGTCGATTTCCTGAATAATCTGCACATGCCGGGGCAGCAGATTCTTCATCAAAGAGAGCGGCCATTGTTCCAGAGCTTCGGGCATGAGCGTATGATTCGTATAATTCACGGTTTGGGTGACAATATCCCAGCTGGTTTCCCAGCCCAGCCCTTCACGGTCCATCAACAGGCGCATAAGTTCGGGAATAGCCAAATGCGGGTGCGTGTCATTGCAGTGAATGGCCATCTGCTGCGGAATTTTGCGAAAATCATCAAACTGCTTTTTAAACCGCCGGAAAGCATCCTGCAGCGTGGCGGACACCAGAAAATACTCCTGCTTGAGCCGCAACTCCTGACCGAGCATCACCTTGTCGTTTGGATAGAGCACCCGCGATATATTTTCATCGGCAATGTTGCGGCGCATGGCATCCATATATTCTCCTTCATTAAA
>JAFGWN010000089.1 GCA_016937115.1 Balneolaceae bacterium
GGAACAAGTCCCCTCTACGCTTTTCGTGAAAGTTTCCATAAGGAGTATGGGTTGATTACATCAGAGGCTAATATTTTTGGAGTATTGTCATTAATTTTTTGGTCCCTGATGTTGGTCATCACGGTCAAATATCTTCTTTTTGTGCTTCGGGCCAATATCAAAGGAGAAGGGGGTGTACTTGTACTCACGGCATTGATCACCCCTAAAAACAAGAGCAATAGCAGTAAGTTAAGACGATGGTTGATTATCGGAGGGCTTTTTGGTGCTGCGTTACTTTACGGAGACGGAATGATCACCCCAGCCATTTCAATTTTAAGTGCTGTTGAAGGTTTAAAGGTTGCTACTCCCGTTTTCGAACCGTATGTCATTCCTATAACCATTGGAATAATTTTAGCACTATTCTATTTTCAAAGCTCAGGTACCGGTGGATTGGGAATGGTATTTGGTCCGATTACTTCGATATGGTTTCTGACTCTTGGTGTCTTAGGTATTTCTCAAATCATTGAAGCTCCGCAAGTATTCCAGGCGTTGAATCCGGTGCACGGATTTGACTTTTTCGTACGAAACGGCCTCACAGGATTGCTGGTATTGGGATCGGTATTTCTGGTAGTAACCGGAGGGGAAGCCCTTTATGCCGATATCGGGCATTTTGGTACATTGCCTATCCGTATTACATGGTTCGGGCTGGTACTGCCCTGCCTGCTGCTTAATTATTTTGGCCAAGGAGCTCTGCTGCTACAAACCCCGGAAGCGGTCGAAAATCCTTTTTACCTTATGGGACCTGAATGGGCATTATACCCCATGGTAATCATAGCTACCATGGCCACTATTATTGCTTCCCAAGCGGTTATATCCGGGGTGTTTTCACTCACCCGACAGGCCATTCAGTTTGGATATGCTCCACGGATGAAAATTCAACAAACCTCGGTTGAAGAAGTTGGACAAATTTATCTGCCCGCTATGAACTGGACCATGATGATAGCATGTGTAGGCTTGGTACTCGGTTTTGGATCTTCGAGTAATCTCGCCGCCGCCTACGGTGTAGGCGTTACTACAACTATGATTTTAACAACGCTGCTTTTTACTGTTGTTTTACGCACTAAATGGAACTGGAGTTGGCCGCTGGTACTTCTGTTTGCCTTCTTTTTCCTGATTATCGATCTCTCGTTCTGGGTTGCCAATATGGTAAAAGTGCCCGACGGTGGCTGGTTTCCACTACTTATTGCCGGTATCATAATTATATTAATGACAACCTGGAAGAAAGGCAGGGAAATTTTAGCCGCTCATATGAAAAGTACCGAGTTGGCACTTGAAAAATTTATGGAAGATATTGGCCAACACACCAAGGTTGAAAAAAATGAGATAAAACGGGTTGTTGGAACTGCTGTTTATATGTATTCCAACCCCGAAGGTACCCCACCCGCTCTATTGCATAACATTAAACACAATAAGGTGATTCATGAAAAAACTATTCTTTTAAGTGTACAAACGACCGACGAAAAACCTCGTATCCCAAGAGGAGAACAAATTGAAATTGAATCACTTGGTGAAGGTTTTTACCGGGTTATCGTATATAACGGTTTCGCCCAAAATGTAGATATCCCCAATGTTCTTACACGGGTTGAAAAGGAAGAACATGATCTTGAAATTGATATCCAGCAAACCACCTTCTTCTTGGGCAAAGAGCGCATTCTGCCGTCAGGCAAAGATACTTCAAAAATGTACAAATGGCGTGATCGTCTTTTTGACGTGATGGTTCGCAATCAGCAGCAAGCAACAGCCTACTTCAATCTTCCCGCCAATCGCGTAGTGGAAATGGGAGCTCAGGTTGAATTATAATTTCATTTCAGCTCATTCTCTTGCTAATATTCTCCTATCTTTAAAAGCACTTCTTTATAATTATATTGGAAGTCCTTTAGATATTATTGCCAACTACTATTTATTCGAGCAATATTACAATGAATAAAAACATATTAATTATAGATGATGAGCAACGATTTCGGGAACTTTTAAGCCGGATTATAGGATTAGAAGGTTTTGAGATTTTTCAGGCTAAGAACGTACGGGAAGGATTCTCAATCCTTGAAAAAAAATCTATTAATGTCGTTGTAACCGATGTAAAGCTGCCGGATGGAAACGGCTTGCAGGTTTTAGAGCGTATAAAAAAAGAATACCCCCTTATCGAGGTAATTGTTATTACCGCTTTTGGCACAATTCAGGATGGAGTAAATGCCATGAAAAAAGGAGCCTTTGATTATATCACGAAAGGTGATGAAGATGACCATATCCATGTTGTGGTTGAGCGTGCTTTTGAAAAAGCTCAAATGCAAGTAAAGCTTCAGCATTTAGAGCAACGGATCGAAAACCAATACGGCTTTAGAAATATTATTGGTGAATCCGAAGCAATTGAGAATGCCAAACAGATGGCAAAGAAAGTAGCTTCGTCTACTATGAGCGTGCTCCTCCAGGGAGAAACAGGAACGGGAAAAGAGCTTTTTGCCCAAGCCATCCATCAGGCCAGTCCCCGGAAGAACAACCCGTTTGTAGCTTTAAATTGCAGCGCATTCCCTCAAGATTTATTGGAGTCGGAACTCTTTGGATATGAAAAGGGCGCTTTTACCGGAGCAGATAAATCAAAAAAAGGGTTACTGGAAGAAGCGGATTCCGGCACGCTTTTTTTAGACGAAATTGGTGAAATGGATGCCGGTCTTCAGGCCAAGTTACTGCGGGTTTTAGAAAATAAAACCTTTACCAAGCTGGGTGATACAAAAACACAATCTGTTAATATCAGAATCATTGCAGCCACCAACAAAGAGTTAAAAAAGCGGGCACAGGATGGTAATTTTCGAGATGACCTTTATTATCGGCTGGCTGGTTTTGAGATTATAATTCCTCCATTGAGACAGCGCAAAATTGATATTCCAATCCTGGCTCATTTCTTTTTAAACCGCGTCAATAATCAGGTTCAACGTATCGAAGACGATGCCATGGAACTCCTTGAAAACTATCCGTGGAGAGGCAACATTCGGGAATTAAAAAATATTATTGAGCGGGCAGCTATATTAGCTGAGGGAACTGAAATTACCGCAAATCTATTGCCCCGTGAATTTCATGATGATAACGCCTCCAATATTTCCTTATCAAGCTCACTTAAAGAAGTGGAGCGAATGCATATTAAGCGTGTACTTGAAAATGTTAATGGAAACAAAACCAAGGCTGCGGACATTCTGCGTATCGGGAGTAGTACGCTTTATCGTAAGATTAAAGAGTATAATCTTTAACACGACACTATATCAAATTGGGAGGCAACTATCCCAAAATGGGAAACCCTTCATTCTTCACCTCTCTCTTGCTCTTTAACTATTCCCTCTTTATTTGTTTAAAACTTCCCTCTCATACCCTTGTTTCAATACTACCTAAGAGTGGCACAATTTTTTCACTGATAAATTAACACAGGTGACTCTCATGAATGTTAGCATAAAATCAAAGCTTTATATCGGTATTGGGCTTTTGGCAGGCTTTGTAGTTCTGCTTTGGATTAGCGGCTCAATATTTATCAATACCCTTGCGGAAAATTCGGGTGCGATCATTCAGGATAATATTCGCTCTGTTACCTATGCACAACAGATGGAACAAGCGTTAAGCGATATTTATACTGCACAAGTAACAGGCAATACGGAGGTAAATTCATATGACCAAGCCGTAAACAGGTTTGACACGATCCTTCATAAGCAGGAAGCTAATATTACCGAAACAGGAGAAGAAAAACTTACCGACCACCTGCGCAAAAACTATGGAACCCTGCTCACCCGCTTCCAGTCTGTCCGCAATGCGGACGCAGAAACAATCAGTAAACAGTTGTCTGCGGCCTACCAGCAATTGCATCAGAATCTTAGCCAGCTTACAACCATGAATGTAGATGCCATCCATCGCAAAAATAATGCAGCTCAGAAAACTGCTTCAAATGTTACGATCTATATGAGTACCATTGGCGCCCTCTGCTCCATTTTGGGTATCATTATGTTGATTCGTTTTCCAAGCTATATCGTTAATCCGATTCGGGAATTGATTACCCGTATAAAAGACATTGCCAATCACAATTATGACCAGAAACTGGAATTCCAAACAGGAGATGAATATGAAGAATTGGCGGTAGCGTTTAATCAAATGGCAACCAAGTTACAAGAGTATGAGAACAGCAATTTAGACCGCTTAATGAGCGAGAAAAAGCGGGTTGAAACAATAATCAATCGCATGGGAGATGCGGTAATTGGCCTGGATGCCGATAATTATATCCTGTTTGCCAATGAAAAAGCAGTTGAACTTATCGGGAAGCAAAAACAGCAGCTCATTGGGCAGTATGCACCCGATATAGCTTCACATAACAATGTATTCCATAAAATATATAAAGCTTTTAAAACAGAAGCCGAGCAAAATGCAGGATATGTAAAAATTGGAAGTGAAAACGAATACTACTATTCCATTGAGGTTATACCTGTCCATCAAGATAAAGATGAAAACATGAACCATGAGGCCCATTTAGGGAATATCATAACCTTGAAAAACGTAACAAAATTTCACGAGTTGGATCAGGCTAAAACAAATTTTATATCGGTAGTTTCGCACGAGTTAAAAACTCCCATCTCATCTATCAACATGAGCCTTCGGTTACTGTCGGATGAACGGGTAGGAAACTTAAATGAAGAACAAAAAGAACTGGTCACTAATATTGGAAAAGATGTTACGCGCATGAAACGCACGACCTCCGACCTGCTTGATCTATCAAAGATTGAATCGGGAAATATCCAATTGAATACGGAAGGTGTTATTCCCGGCGATCTCCTCGAGTATGCCTATGAAACAATGCTTATGCAGGCCAACCAAAAAGATTTACAAATAGAACTCCGTATCGAAGATGCTTTACCAAAAATCCAAGCGGATTCTAAAAAGACGGTATGGGTGCTTGTGAACCTGATATCAAATGCAATACGATACACAGATTCTGGTGGCACCATTACCCTTAATGCTTATCGGGATGAAAACCGGGATTACATCCGGTTCTCAGTTGAGGATACAGGTACCGGAATTGCTGATAAAGATCTGGAAAAGATTTTTGAGAAGTATTATCAGGTGGATACCACTCAAAAAGATCGTTTTGGTTCGGGTTTGGGACTCTCTATTGCAAAAGAATTCATTCATGCTCAGGGTGGAGAAATATGGGCTGAAAGCTGCCTTGGGGAAGGCAGCTGTTTTAGTTTCATTTTACCGATAAATAACTATGGAATAGCATGACCAAATTTTTAGGCGTATATCGTGGCGCAGCAATGTATGAAATCGAAGAATTCGAGGCTTCTAAAGGCCAAAAAGTGGGTACCAAAATTTTAGCAAAAGCAATGCCGCCCGATACGGAAAACTTAAAAATAGATTTTGTTGCAGAAGCATCAAATCAGAAAGAAGCACTTAGAAAAATAAAAAAAGAAATCAACCGGTTTTTGGATGAACATAACATGGATGAATTTATAATTGCCTCTTTATAACGACAGGAATTATCTTATGGAAACCACTGAAATAAAACAGAAAGAACACAGACTGGCAGAAAAAGCGCAAGGTATTTATGAACATTGGCAAAAATTAGAATCGTTAGAAAGCCAAAAAGCAAATTTGTTGAAGCAGAGACCAACGGCTGACAAAGAACAGCTTTCGTATATAGAGTCTATTGAATTCGGAAAAAAGATCGAAGAGCATAAAAAAGAACTGAAAGATATTACCTTGAAAATACAGAAATTAACCAGGGAGCTTAATGCTTTAAAAAAACAGGCTGAAAAACTGTTGCCTGCTCCCGGTGTTAAAATAAAAGTCTCTACCCACCCCGATGATGACGCTCCGGTACAAACATTTTGCATACAGTATATAAAATCGGGAAGGGCCTCTGAATCAGAAGATCAATTTGAAATCAAACCCTTACAAAAATAAGCTATCCCAGTAACGAAATTTATTTTATTTTAGCGAGAATTAAAGCAGGTAATAATACAAGCAGATTACAGTGAATCCAGCGAAAGAAGAACCAGAAATTTTACAGCACGCACTCCGGTGTATAAAGCTGGCTTATGTGAATTCTTGCTTAATTAGCCCATATAAAGTAAGTAGATTTAAATAACTTATAGCTATGCATAAAAATGACCTGGGTGTAATAGCCCAATCGGCTGATATGCCTATTTATATTCGTAAATCTCAAAAATATTAAACACCATCTGCTATATGAGCCTGTATCATCTTATTGAAAATTGTTTTCCAATTTTTGGTTTGAAGAACATTTAACTGATGAAACTACCCAACAATTGGAGACCTAAATGGATTGCATTTCTCCGCCGCTGGCGCATGTTTAAAAAAGAAGCAAGCCTATATTTCCATCATATTCAGGATGATATTTATGAAATTGATAAAGTATCCCATCCCTACCTGCGGATTTATACCGGTATTTTAAGCCTGCTGGTAGTTATCAATATTCTTATTCCCATCGGGTTTAAATTGAGTCCGGAGATGATAAATCTTAACCAGCAGATTGAGGGATGGATTTTATTCGGTTTTGTACTGGGCTTCCTGTTGCGGTTAACGCTAACCAGCGACCGTTTATCCTATCTGAGAAAACGATGGTTTGAAGGTGTTATCTCACTGTTTTCAATTATTATTCTAATCGATTACACGATCTCTTCCTTTGGGCTCATCGCTTTCCTCTTTGAAGGGTCTGATCGTCCAGAAGAACTATTTCTACAGTTTTTAAAGGGGTATTTACTTTTGGTCGTCTTTATTAAGTTTCTGCAATTTTTACCAGAACTGCTGGACAAACAAAAGAATACCGCCCGTTTTCTTGTATATAGTTTTCTTTCATTGATTGCCGGAGGCACTTTTTTACTGATGTTACCGGGCGCCACCATGGATGGAGAGGGGCTTATCTTTATTGATGCACTATTTACCTCTACCAGTGCGGTTTGTGTAACAGGCTTAATCGTTGTTGATACGGCAATCCATTTCACTCTTTTTGGGGAGCTGGTGATCCTCGGTCTCATTCAGCTTGGCGGAATTGGGATCATCACATTTGCCACCTTTCTGTTCTTATTTATTAGTGGCAACCTGGGTGTAGGACAGATGAATACCCTGAAAGATATGGTGGGTGAAAAAAATACGAGCCTGGTAACTTCAACTCTCCAAAAAGTGGTGGGGCTAACTTTTTTTGTGGAGACAATAGGAGCTATAGGTTATTATCTGAGCTGGGAAATCAGTTTTCCAAGCCACGGCCAGCGCATTTTATTTTCGGTATTTCACGCGATATCTGCATTCTGCAATGCCGGATTTTCCCTTTTTACAGGGAGTCTGTCGCATCAGCTTAATGCCACCAATCTGGGAATTAACATCACAACCATGGTTCTTATCGTCATTGGCGGGCTGGGATTTACCGTGATTTGGGAAATGATTCATATGCGAACGAAACGATCGTCTTGGCGAAAACGCCTCTCGGTTCATACGCGAACGGTGCTTTACACCACGGGTATTCTTATTGTAGCGGGAACCCTGCTGATCCTTAGTCTGGAATGGAATCAAACCCTGGCGCCATTCTCATGGGGCAATAAAGTGTTGGTCTCATTATTTCAGAGCATAACAACAAGAACGGCCGGTTTCAATACGATTGATACAGGAGCAATAGGCATGTCAGCCACCTTGGTTATGCTCATACTAATGTTTATTGGCGGGTCTCCCGCTTCAACAGCCGGTGGTATTAAAACCACTACCTTTGCGGTACTAATACGATCTATTGCTACCACTATTCGTGGATATAATCGCATGGAACTATTTAAACGAACTATTCCCAATACAATTATATTTCAGGCAATGACGGTTATGCTTTTAGCAGGCTCATGTATTGGTATTAGTACGATTCTTTTATCCATGGTCGAAGATCACGCCTTTATGGATTTGTTGTTTGAAGAGATCTCTGCGTTTGCTACTGTAGGATTGTCGCGTGGCATAACAGCAGACCTGTCATCATGGGGAAAATTGATTATCATAATATCTATGTTCCTGGGCCGGGTGGGTATTCTTACCTTTATGATTGCTTTTGCGCAAAGCGTTGATACACATAAGTACAAGTATCCGGAAGAAACATTAATGGTAAGCTAATTTTAAAAGGATAGGTAAATTTCAATGAAACGAAGGAAAGAATTACATTTTGCAATAATTGGAATTGGCGCGTTTGGTAGTGCCCTGGCAAAAAAACTCTCAGAAGAGGGGGCATATGTTATCGCTATTGATAATAATATGGACCATATAAACCAAGTAAAAGACTTTGTATCCGATGCCATCTGCTTTGACGCTACCGACCCCGAACTGCTGGAAAGTCATGGTATCACCAACGTTGATTGTGCAATCATCGCTATTGGCGAACGATTTGAGCCGGTGGCTTTAATTGCCATGCACCTTCTCAGTTCCGGAGTTACTGAAGTATACGGCCGCGCGGGCTCGTACATTCAGGAACAAATCCTAAAGCAGATTGGAATAACGGATGTTATCCACCCCGAGCGGCAGGTCGCTGAACGAATGGGCGTTTCGCTGGTGCGCAGAGGAATGTCAGACGTATTTGACTTGGGTGAAGGACTGGCCATGTTTGAGATCGAGGCCCCAGATTCCATGGTAGGATATACCCTGGAAGAACTGGAGATTCGGAAGCGTTATAATCTGAACTTGATTACGATTAAGCGGATGGTAAATGATTCAGATAGTGAAGCCAAACAATATGAACCCATAGGAATTCTTAAAGGAACTACTAAAGTTAAAAAGGAAGATCGGTTGCTGCTGGTAGGCCATAAGAATAATGTAGATAAGTTACTGGAAACCAATTAATATCTCGCGCTACTTTTATAGCAAATCAACGTTTAAATATTGCTTTACGCCAATCAACAGAACTAAAGCGCGCTCATACCCTGTTAAAAAAGAAACACTTTATCTACCACGTGAATAACACCGTTTGAAGCTTCAACCGATGCCAGTACTTTAGCGCCGTTTACATACTTTTCACCGTCTTTTACTTCTACGCCCACATACTGACCAGTAGCCAAATAAATTTGGCGATCTTCCGTCAGTTGATCAAAAGAGAGATTAGCCGGTGAAGCATGTGAGGTGATAATATTAGCCAGTTTTTGTTTGTTCTCCGGCTTTAACAAGTCACCAACTGTGCCTTCCGGTAGCTGTTCAAAAGCGGCATTAGTAGGCGCAAATACCGTTAACGGCCCTGCGTTCACCAATATATTTTGTACGCCGGCGGCCTCAATAGCTTTTGCAAGCGTTGTGTGGTCCTGTGAGTTTCTGGCAATCTGAAGTATGTTGGCCTTTGATTCCTCATCTATCACTGTAGCCTGGCCCTGGTTTTCGAAACTGCGTTTCGTGCTATTGTTCTGAGAACTGTTTTGACAGCCAAAACTAAACAAAGCGATGGCAATGAGAGTAAGAACGGTAAAAAGAGGTTGAATCTTCATAGGATTAGAATTTATTTATTATTTAGTATTTTAAGACCTTTTTATCTTTAATTATATTACTGATACTAAATTTCATATTCAACAGAAAAATATATTTATTTGAAGCAGCAATTTTTGCTTCAAGAATTGCAATAAAAAAGCCTTTGCAGACATTTATCTGCAAAGGCTTAAAATGAGCGGGAGACGAGAATTGAACTCGCGACCTTCTCGTTGGCAACGAGATGCTCTACCGCTGAGCTACTCCCGCTTTTGACAGTTCCAAATATAAGGCTGATTGAACCTACTTGGCAACTCTTATTTCATTTTTCTCGGCAAAAACATTTCAGTATCAAACATGCTTTATGCTATTCTACAATTGTTTCGGAACGCTTGGGGCCTGTTGAAAGGATTTTAACGGGTACATCTAAATATTCTTCAACAAAATTGAGGTAGTCCTTCACCTCCCCGGGCATAGCATTTCTCGTTTTACATTCACTAATATCGACTTGCCAGCCGGGCATTATTTTATACACCGGCTCAGCCCGTTCCAAAGCGACAGTATCCAGTGGAAATGTTGCCGTTTCTTTGCCATCGATATTGTAGTGTGTGCAAAGCTTTATCTCTTTAAAATCGTTTAGAATGTCCAGTTTACTAATTGCCAGTTCATTCATGCCGTTAATTTGAACCGCATATTTAAGGGCAACCAGATCAATCCATCCACAGCGGCGCGGACGGCCCGTCGTGGCTCCAAACTCCTGGCCTGCTTCACGCAGCTTTTCACCGGTTTCATCAATAAGCTCTGTCGGGAACGGCCCATTGCCAACACGGGTGCAATATGCTTTGCTTATACCCATCACATAATTGAGCGCCATGGGAGCAATTCCGGAACCTGTGCAGGCGCCGCCCGACGTCGGGGATGAGGAGGTCACGTAGGGATACGTTCCGTGATCAATATCCAGCATACTGCCCTGAGCGCCTTCCAACAAAATATTTTCTCCATTTTGAATCGCTTCGTGCAATAGGGAGCTGGTTTGCGTAATAAAAGGACGAAGCTTTTCGGCCGCCGCTGAAAGTTCCGTGACGATGTCATCGGCATCCAGCGTCTCTTCTTTATAGATATGGGTTAACGCTTCATTAATGTCGGTAAGGTTACTCTTCACCTTTTTGGCAAGTACTTCAGGATTAAAGAAGTCCACCGCACGCACACCCACACGTGAAATTTTGCTCACATACGCCGGACCAATACCGCGGCCGGTGGTTCCGATAGCATCTTCACCCCGATGCTTTTCCTTAAGCTGGTCAAGCAACTGGTGGTATGGGAGAATAATATGGGCCGCATTGCTAATGAGCAATCGCCCTTCGAGATTCACGCCCAGTTTTTCTACTTCTTCAATTTCTTCAAGCAAGGCCAGCGGATCAATCACTACACCATTGCCGATAATACAGGTCGCATCACCGTTAAAAATCCCGGAAGGGATAAGATGCAGCACCACTTTTGTGTCATCAAACTTAAGCGTGTGGCCTGCATTAGCCCCGCCCTGATAGCGCACGACATAATCTGTATCTTTGCTAAGCAGATCTACAATTTTGCCTTTCCCTTCATCGCCCCACTGGGCCCCAACTACAACTCGAATTGCCATAAATAATTTCGATCCATAAAAAAAGGGGTGATACCACCCCTTCTCTGTAAAATTTCAGTTTATATCTTACTCCTTTTCGTCTTGGTACGATTCAACAGCCTCATCCAACGATTTATAATGCTCGAAGACCGTTATGAGCTTGGTAACCACCAGCAAGCTTTCGATTTTGTCGGTAGCATTCGCAATACGTAAGTCACCGCCGGCCTTGCGCATGGTAGTGAGCCCGCCGATAAGCATACCCAGCCCGGAAGAGTTCATAAATTTAACTTTCCCCAGATCAGCCACAACATTGGTTTGATCTTTCTCAATAAGCTCATGGAGTTTTTCGTTGAGGCGAACCGCATCGGGGCCGCCCATCACATTTCCTTTAAACTCAATTACCACACAATTATAACGTTCGGATACATTGAAATTCATTTTCTTATGGATTAATTAATATTGTGACTTTATTTATGCTTCCTGCTTTCTGAGATGTAACTCGGTGACGACCGATGTAGCAACAAACAAAGAACTGTACGTACCAATAATTACACCCAGCATAAGCGCAAATGAAAATCCTTTCAGCACTTCACCGCCAAAGATAAATAGTACCGTTACCACAAACAAGGTTGTTAATGAAGTGATGACGGTACGGCTCAGTGTATCGTTCATGCTTTTGTTGATCATCGGAAGAAAATCCATTGTCTTATGCTCCAGCATAGTCTCACGAACGCGGTCGTACACAACCACCGTATCGTTCAGCGAGTAACCCACAATCGTCAGGAATGCAGCAATGATCGTTTGGTCAATTTGCATGCTGAACGGTGCAATGTCATTAAAGATCGTGAAGATCCCCAAGACTATAAGCACATCGTGAAACAGTGCAGCTACTGCACCCAGTGAGAACGTCCAGTTTTTAAACCGGATTAATATGTAGATAAAAATAACAATCATTGCAAATATAATAGCATTGAGCGCTCCCTGTTTCAGGTCTTCAGCAAAACGGGGTCCTACAATACTCGTTTTTATAACGGTTGATTCGTTATCCGGATACAATTGTTGCATTGTTGATGTAATCGTGTTCTGCACCGTATTGATTTCACCGGTGGCGTCTGTTCGGATGAGGATATCCTGCGGACTGCCAAATCGCTTTACTTCCGGCGTACCGTCCAGCGGGCCAGTGAGTTCACTGCGTATGTCGGTTACTTCTACCGGTTGCTCAAACTGCAGGACAAATTCCTTTCCGCCCCGAAAGTCGATGCCGTATTCCAATCCCTTGCCAACAATGGCTATGATGGATGCTAAAAGCAAGACGCCTGAAATCATATAGGCGATCTTGCGTGCGTTTACAAAGTCAAAGTTTGGTGTTTCGAACCATCTCATGATATAAACCCTTTAATTTTTTGTTTAAAATTTCTTGTATTACCCAAAGCTGATTTCTTTGGTTTTGTCCCGCGTCAGATAATCTACAATTACACGGGTGATGACAATAGCGCTGAAAAGTGACGATACAATACCGGCCATCAGCGTTACGGCAAACCCTTTAATAGGCCCCACACCAAAGCTGTACAGAATAATTCCGACGAAAAATGTAGTCACATTAGCGTCAATAATAGCGCTCATCGCATTTTGATAACCCGCATCGATGGCGGCCCGCATAGTTTTGCCAAGCCTCTGCTCCTCCCTGATGCGGTCGAATATCAACACGTTGGCATCTACCGCCATACCAATGGTCAGTACAATACCAGCAATACCGGGCAGCGTGAGTGTTGCTTTGAAAGCCGCAAGAATACCCAGGATAAATATGATGTTGAGTATCAGAGCCAGATCGGCAATGGCACCGCCCTTGTGATAATAAACAATCATGAAGATGGCAACGGCAATCAAGCCAAACACGGTTGAGTAAAACCCGGCCTGAATAGATGCTTCACCCAGTGTAGCGCCTACTGTACGTTCTTCAACAATATCAAGCGGTGCAGGCAGTGCACCTGAAAGCAGAATATTAACCAAGTCTTCCGCTTCCTGGGTGCTTTCAAGCCCGGTAATGGAAGAGCGGCCGCTTGAAATCTTTGTCTCAACATTGGGATACGAATACACATACCCGTCCAGTACAATAGCGATCGGCTTGCCAATATTAGCGCCCGTTATACGCGACCACTGCCGGGCCCCCTCGCTGTTCATGTTCATGGAAACTTCAGGTACATTAGTAGCCGGATCGAAATTCACGCGGGCTTCTTCGATTACCTCCCCCGTCATTTCAATTTGCTCGCGAACGCCGATGAGTTCAAAAAGCTCCAACCCGTTTTCGGTGGTTTGAAATGGTGACGCACCCCACATCAGCTCCGTATCGCGGGGCAGCATGCGTTGTACCTCTTCCTGATTCAGCAATTCATTAACCCGAGCGGTATCCGTACCGGCGGCATAGCCAAATACGTAGGGGCTTCGTCCCCGCGGATTCATTACCTGCAGCAACGGATTGTTGGCTGCCCCCTGCGAAAGGCTATCAGCGGTAGTGTCGGCCTGTGCCTGCTGGGCAAAATAGTTGATAATCTGCTCCTTGGAGGCATTCAACTGATCGGGATTAGTCGTGAGCCGGAATTCCAGCCGCGCCGTCCCTTTCAGCAGATCGCGCACCCGCTGCTTGTCGGCCACACCGGGCAGCTCAACTACTACACGGTTGTTGCCCTGTTTTAAAATAGAGGGTTCGGTTACACCGTAACGGTCAACCCGGGTACGGATAATTTCCATCGCCCGATCTACAGCGCTGTTGCGCTGCTCCTTCAGATAGGCCTCGATCTCCTCATTCGTCGATCGCCGGGTGATGTTATCCGCCTCTGAGCGGAAGTACCGACTAAGACGGGCGTTCGCATCCCGCTGCTCAAACTTCTGTACAAGTACCTCAATGAAATCGCTGCCGTTTTGCTGTGCCTGCCGGCGGGCTTCTTCAATAACATTATTTAATGTACTGTCGGCATATTCACCGGCCAGCTCGCGCACGAGCTTTGGTGTACCAACTTCCAGCGTAACATGCATGCCACCCTGCAAGTCCAGCCCCAGTGACAGGGACTCTTCACGCAGTTCCTGTATTTTGCCGGCATTCTCTTCTAAATATGCGGTCCGTTCTGCCTGGGGTAAGTCTTCTATATAGTTCTGCTCAAGCCAATATTGGGCTGTTGGCCACAGATAATATCCTGTGATGAACAAAAAGCCAATAATAAATGCAATTTTAGTTCCATTACCTTTCATGGGAATAATACGTTTAATCGTTAATTTTTGAATTGAGAAATGAAATGCCGTTCAACAAACAGAACGGCTAAAAATAGAGAATTGGTTAGGGAGCCCCGATTGCGATACCGCCAACCATAGGTGTGCATATATACGGTGTGCTAAAAAATGAAAGATCATTTATAACCCCGCTAATGCAATATGTTACCACGCCGTCTGATCGGAACAACGCATCAATACTGCCTGTAAAAACTTTCGGAGATTGAAAAGAGACAAATGTCTTTATTGCTGGCACCGGCGGTATAGCCGTCATGGAATTACCAGTTTGAAACTGATTCCATTCTACCAATAATATATGATGAACCTTATCCGAAGCCGATGAATCATCAAGCGGCAGATTAAAATCATCATTATTCTGGCTTACGATCAGTGATGCTTCTTCAATAAGCTGGTATAAATTGATGTGCGAATTCTTTAATGACGACAGCTTATGATCCAGTTCAGATGCGTGCGTTTTTTTTGCTACCGATTGCAGCCAGTTGGCAAAATTTTTGGACGAGGTAGTTGCTTTCGCCGGTTGTGCCGCTGCCATTCCCAGCCCGCAACAGACCAAGGCAATAACAATATTTTTTAATATTTGAGCACGCAGTTTTTTCATTGAGGCTGAAAATAGCCAGAAAGACGCAACGGAACAAACAGTATTTATTCTGCCGCTACTTCGCGTTTGGCCTCTCTTTCAAACTCTTCTCGTAAAAACTTGCCCGTATAACTCTCGTCATTATCAGCAACCTGCTCGGGTGTTCCCTGTGCGATGATTTGTCCTCCGCCCTGGCCCCCTTCGGGACCAAGATCCAGAATCCAGTCGGCCGCTTTAATGAGATCGAGGTTGTGTTCGATAACGATGACCGTATTTCCTTTATCAACCAACCGCTGGCACACATCAACCAGCAGGCGCACATCCTGGAAGTGCAGGCCGGTAGTCGGCTCATCCATGATATAGAGCGTATCACCCGTACCTACTTTTGAAAGTTCGCGCGCCAGCTTAATGCGCTGTGCTTCACCACCGGAAAGTGTAGTGCTCGGCTGGCCCAGTCGCAGATACCCCAACCCTACATCAACCAGTGTGCCTAAAATACGATTAATGGCCGGGACAGAGTCGAAGAAGTTGTGGGCCTCTTCGACTGACATATTCAGCACATCGGCAATATTTTTGCCTTTATAATAGATTTCGAGCGTTTCACGATTGTAGCGATTTCCATTACAGGTTTCGCACGTCACATAGACATCAGGCAGAAAGTTCATCTCAATTTTTCGTACGCCGTCGCCGCCGCACGCCTCGCAACGCCCGCCTTTTACGTTAAATGAAAACCGCCCCTGATCGTATCCACGAATTTTGGATTCGGGCAACTCGGCGAACAACGACCGGATATGATCAAATACTTTCGTGTACGTTCCCGGATTCGAGCGTGGTGTACGGCCAATCGGGCTCTGATCCACCGAAATGATCTTATCCAGATTATCCATTCCGTCGACCGAATCGTATGATAGCGGAACCGTCTTGGAATTATAAAATTCATTGGAAAGAATTGGCGCCAGCGTCTGGTTGATAAGCGAACTCTTTCCACTGCCGCTTACACCGGTCACACAAATAAATTTACCAAGCGGTATCTCTACATCCAGTTTTTTAAGGTTGTGCCCGCGCGCACCGTTAATTTTCACCATTTTACCGTTCCCTTCGCGGCGTTCATCCGGATATTCGATGACTTCTTCATCATGCAGAAACTTTGTAGTCATTGATTCAGGATCAAGCTCATCGGGCTTGCCTTCCGTTACGATATGCCCGCCGTGTTCCCCGGCACCGGGACCAACATCCACCACATAATCGGCGTGCTCGATGGTTTCGCGATCGTGCTCTACTACAATCACGCTGTTGCCTAAATCGCGCAGTGTCTCCAGCGATCGAATCAGTTTGATATTATCGCGCTGGTGCAGCCCAATGCTCGGCTCGTCCAAGATATACAGTACGCCTACCAGCTGAGTACCAATCTGTGTGGCCAACCGGATGCGCTGCGCTTCCCCGCCGGAAAGTGTTTGCGCTTCGCGGTTCAGCGTCAGGTAATCGAGCCCGACATTCAGCAGAAAGTCGACACGGTCGCGCACTTCTTTTAATATCTGGCTGCCGATGGTCTGCTGTCGATCGGTCAGCGATAAATTATTGATGGTATCCCGCAGCTGACGAATATCAAGCTGAACGATATCATGAATATTATGACCATCAATTTTATAGGAAAGCGATTCTTTTTTGAGCCGGCCGCCGCCGCATTCCGGGCAATCGATTTTACTCATAAAAGCTTCGGCCTTATCGCGTTTTTTCTTGGACTTGCTCTCTTTATGCTGCTGCTGAATAGTTGCACGCAGCCCCTGGAACGAGTGTTTGTAGGTTACATTATCTTTGCGGAAATCATAACTGACATCATACTTTTTATCTCCACCCCCGTTCATAAGTACATCCATTGCTTCATCGGAAAACTCTTTGATCGGTGTTTCAAAATCCAGATCCAGTGTATCAAGCACCGCCTTCAATTGCTTAAAGGCAAAGATGTCGCGCGGCTCACCCAGAAACCGGATCGCCCCTTCCCGGATTGTCTGCTCGCGATTGGGCATCAACAGATCGGGATCTACGCCGTACGTATACCCCAGTCCGTCGCAATTAGGGCATGCGCCGTAGGGTGAGTTAAACGAAAACATATTGGGCGCAGGATCCTCATACGCCAGGCCGCTTTCGGGATCAAATAAATTCTGTGAATAGAGATGGTCTTTAAATTCTTCTCCGCCTTGAGGCACGGCAATAATCACATTCCCTTCAGCCATTTCGAGGGCCATGCGCACGCTTTCGGCAATGCGCTTTTCACTCTTGGACTTGATGACAAATCGATCCACCACCACTTCAATATCATGCGTTTCATAACGCTCCACCTTCATGTCTTCTTCCAGCTCCATGAATTCGCCATCAACCCGTACCTGCACAAAGCCCTGTTTCATGGTTTGCTCGAACAACTCACGGTAATGCCCTTTTCGTCCGCGTACCACCGGGGCCAGGCAGTAGGCCTTGGTGCCTTCGGGCATACCCATGATGGTTGAAACCACCTGATCGGCAGTCTGCTTCTCCATCTTATTGCCCGACTTCCACGAATACGGCACGCCAATGCGCGCATAAAGAAGACGAAGGAAATCATAAATTTCGGTAACCGTCCCGACGGTAGAGCGCGGGTTACGGTTGGTCGTCTTCTGATCAATGGAAATAACGGGCGAAAGGCCGTCGATAAAATCCACGTCCGGGCGTTCCATCATGCCCAGAAACTGGCGGGCATAAGCTGAAAGCGACTCCAGAAAACGACGCTGCCCCTCGGCATAGATAGTATCGAACGCCAGGGATGATTTCCCCGAACCGGATATTCCCGTAACAACTACCAGTTGCTCACGCGGAATATCGATATCTATATTTTTAAGATTGTGTTCACGTGCTCCGCGAATAACGATCTGTTCTCTCACTGCAATAACCTTTTTGAAAATTTCCTGCAAACCCTGAATATACATAAAAACTTAGACTTTTTTAGGGTTTGGCTGCTACAAAAAAACCAATTATTATTGCTGCCCCGTAAACCAATAATTTTTGTTTCCCATTCAATTATGCCTGATCGCAACATCGATATTCCGCCCCTTTTTAAATATCCATTTCGGATATTTCGCGAGCATACTTCGTTTATCATCGGGGTGATGATCACCTACTTCGTTCTGGGTGTTGTTCCTCAAGTCTATTTCTTTTTATATGCCCCCAAAGACCCGACTGTCGGAGAGCAAATATTTTCCATTATTGCCCTGCTTGTACAACTGTTTATCGCATTGGGGTTTATTAAAATTATGCTATACCTGGTTGATAAAAAACGTGCGGTTGACATTCAGGACCTGGTCAATAACGGGCGTATTTTCTTCAGTTATGTTGTTGCTTATTTTATGTTTATGATTGCTTTTGCGTTGGGTTTTATGCTGTTTATTGTACCCGGCATTTACCTATATATTCGTCTGCAATTCTATCCGTATTACATCATTGAGCATAGCGACCCTTCATACATAGCTCTGCAAAAAAGCTGGTTTGCAACGAAGAATCTCGAGCTCGAACTATTCCTGTTTGGCGTATGCGTGGTGTTCATCAACTTACTGGGCGTGCTGTGCCTGGGGCTCGGGGTGATTTTTACCTATCCCCTTACCACTATGGCAACCGCTATTGTATATAAAGGGCTCAAAACAGAGGAGAAGAATATCCCAACCCGAGAATATTACGAATAAGCGATCTGTTAAAACAGGTGGAACATTTTCAGATTCCAACCGGTAGAAAAGAGTAGAAAAATACCAATCGCAGTCTACTCAAAAAAATGAAAATGAATATTGTCACCAGGTGTTTGCTTGGCGCTGTTTTGCTAATCGCCGGAAGCTGTTCCACTCCCGAACATACCGTTACTACTGAAACAGGAAAAGAATCATCTAAAAGATCATCCCCCCGATTTCTCATTCCCTATGTAGACCAAAATAAAGCCGGGTTTCTTGGCGATGACCTGCAGCCCTACATCAACCCGAAATTTTCCTTTGATCCGCAAAGTCCAAGCTGGCCCTACACATTTTCGGAGAATCTTGCTGCCGTCAGCATCAATGGGAAAATCGGTTACATCAACCGGGTGGGAGAAGTTTCCATATCACCCCAGTTTGAAGAAGGACACCCATTTCAAGAGGGATTGGCCTTGGTAAAAAAAGGGGGAGAATACGGCTACATCACCCCGGCAGGCAATTTTCGGGTTGATCCTCAGTTTAAAAATGCGAAATCGTTTAACCGGGGACTGGCAGCCGTGCAAAACTCCAACGGCCAATGGAGCTACATCAACAAAGTAGGAACCAAGGTTATTGAAGGAAACTATACCGAAGCGCATTCATTTTCTGATGGCGTTGCCTTAGTGCAAACCGCGGATCACCGCGAATGGGGCTACATCAACACACAGGGAGAATGGCTAATATCGCCGCAATATAGTAAGGCCGGATCATTCTCAGAAGGTCTGGCACCTGTGCAACTGGAATACCGGCAATGGGGCTATATCAATAAAGAAGGCGACATCGTTATTCCATCCCAATTTCTTGAGGCCGGTATGTTCTCGGAAGGCCGAGCCGCTGTGGCGATGCCCGAAAGTAAACAAAATCTGAATGAGAAAAACTATGGGTATATTAACCGTGAAGGCCGATTTGTGGTTCAACCTAAATTTAAGCAGGCATTTACTTTTGCAAACGGTGCGGCACGAGTGGTAGAAAATGGTCGTTATGCGTATATCAACAACAGGGGCGCCATGATCACCGATCCCATCTTCAGTTATGGCTGGGATTTTGAAAACGGGCGTGCACTTGTACGATTAGGCAATAAATACGGCTACATTAATAAAAACGGCATTTTTGTTGTGGATCCGAATCAATAATACGTATTGGGTAAGCCTTTCATTTCAGGGATCGTCCAAATTATCATTCCTGTTGTTCATTAACCTGCAGATGACGTATCTTTACGTCTTCATTTTTATGCAATTACCTTTTAAGTCATGCAAAACGATTCACCGACGGCAAATATCGCCGAACCCAAAAACTGGTCACCCGACTCCTGGAAAGAATTTCCTGTCAAACAATTGCCTCAATATCCCGACCAAAATGCCTTGGATGAAGCATATCGTGAGCTAAGTGAACTGCCGCCGCTTATCACATCGTGGGAAGTGCGCGCACTCAAAAAAAAGCTGGCTGATATTGCTGCCGGCAAAGGCTTTCTGCTGCAGGGTGGTGATTGCGCCGAGACGTTTGCCGATTGTAAATCACCCAAAATTGTGAATCTGCTGAAGGTATTGCTGCAGATGAGCTTTATTATGATTCATGAAATGGGCATTCCGGTAACGCGGGTGGGGCGTATTGCCGGCCAATATGCCAAGCCGCGATCGCGTGACTATGAAATTGTCGACGGCGAAAAGATTCCCAATTATCGTGGTGATCTTATAAACAGTATTGCTCCCGTGCGCGATGAGCGCATTGCCGATCCCGGGCGCTTAATTGAAGGGTATCACAAATCAGCGTTGACACTCAACTTTTTGCGTGCCCTTTCCGATGAAGGATTTGCCGACCTGCATCACCCCGAATACTGGGAGCTCGACTTTATGAAGCAGAACTCCTACTACCAAGAGTATGAGGCGATGGTCAATTCCATTTTAAAAGCAGTGAGCTTTATGGAAACGATTGCGCCTAACCAGTTTGATACCGTTCAGAAAGTTAACATTTACACTTCGCACGAGGGCCTGAACCTCTACTACGATTCAGCCCAAACGCGACAGGTACCGCGCCGCAAAGGATGGTATAACTTAAGTGGACATATGGTGTGGCTGGGTAACCGCACGCGTGATATCGACGGTGCCCATGTGGAATACCTGCGCGGTATCGTGAACCCGATCGGTATTAAAATTGGTCCGGATTATGATATTAAAGAGACTATTAACCTCATAGAGAAACTAAACCCCATTCATGAGGCGGGCAAGATTGTACTGATCACCCGTTTTGGTGTCGATCAGGTTGAGGCGGGATTACCGCCGCTTATCAAGCGTCTGAAAAAAGAAGGCATGCCGGTAGTATGGAGCTGCGATCCCATGCATGGAAACACATTCGCAACCGACAAAAATATCAAGACCCGCAATTTTGATGATATCCTCGGTGAAATACGCAAGACGTTTGCCATCCACCGCAGCGAAGGCAGCTATCTGGGCGGCATTCACCTGGAGCTTACCGGTGATAATGTGACCGAATGTGTGGGCGGCGCCCGTGGGCTGCACGAAGGCGAGCTGCATCACAACTACAAGACGTACTGCGATCCACGCCTCAATTACCAGCAGAGCCTGGAACTGGCTTTTATGATTGCCAAAGAATGGAATGAGAGTTATGGGGCTTAGTTAATAGTTACTTGCTATTTGTTATCACCATCGTGTTAAATATCCTAATACCTGACAACTATTAACGAAACCCTGCCGGTTTGTCCATTCGGCAAATGTCAACTTTTCTTCTGTATTTCTAATCTCTGTAAAAAAAGCAGTGCTACGCTGGCTGAATGTCAGTTTTTAGGCCAACCGTCCCTTCTGGCACAGGTCTTGTACCCTTTTTAGTGAAATTAAAACAACATAAAAATCTAATTTCAGAGGTTTAATTATGACACTTATGCGATATACACGACCCCGAAATGAATTGGCAAATAAACGCTTTTCCGACATCATCGATGAGTTCTTCAATGATGCCGTAAGTACGAACCAGGATTCTTTTGTGCCGAGCATCGATATTTCTGAAACCGAAGATCAGTTTTTGATCTCGGCCGAATTGCCCGGTATGAAGAAGGAAGATATTAACATTAGCCTGGAAAACGGGCGGCTTTCCATCAGTGGTGAGCGCAGCTTAAAAAACGAAGAGGAAGGCAAAACGTTCCATCGCGTGGAAACCCAATATGGATCATTCAGCCGTTCGTTCCGGCTGCCCGATTATGTTGATGAAGAAACGATCAACGCCAGCTATAATGATGGCTTATTGAACATTTCCATCAACAAAGCAGAAAACAAAGTCAAAAAGCAAATTAAAGTTAAGTAATTAAGTAATGCTTAGTTGCTAATATTTTAACCCGAAATTGCTGAAACCAATTTCGGGTTTTTTATTTACAATAATCACACAATAATTTACCGCTTTTTATTGTTGTAAAAACATAAAACTAACCTTGTGATATTTCATTAATTCAGACCCATATGAAACGCTCAAAATTTATTTATCCACTTATTGCACTTGCCGTTTTTCTCACAGCTGCATTTGCAGTTGACTTTGATTCGAACAAAGCCTCAATGGCAAGCCTTCCTGATTTCTCAGGAACTACGGAAGTAGCCTCGGCAGATAAAAAGCCGGTTGGCACTTTACGGGAATTTAATGATGCCATTGTTGATATTGCCGATCAAACAACGCCTACGGTTGTAACAGTTCGGGTAACACAAACCGTTGAAGTACCTGAAAATCCGTTCTCCCGTTTCTTTGGCATGCCAGAAGGTGGCGAAGAACGGCAGCGACGCGGGCTGGGATCCGGCGTTATTGTCTCGGAAGACGGCTACATTCTCACCAATAATCACGTTGTTGAAGGTGCTGAAGAGATAACTGTCGACCTCAGCAATGGCGAATCTTATGATGGAGAGGTTATTGGCCGCGACCCGCAAACCGATATCGCTGTTGTTAAGATTGATGCTGAAAATCTGCAAGCCATTGAAATTGGCAATAGCGATGATGTGCGCGTTGGCGAAATGGTGCTGGCTATTGGTAGTCCGCTCCAGGATAATTTAGCTCACTCCGTTTCCATGGGTATCATTTCAGCTAAAAACCGGACCATAGGAATTATTAATCAAGGTGCCGGTTACGAAACATTCCTTCAAACCGATGCTGCCATTAATCCCGGGAACTCCGGTGGTGCCCTGGTCAACATGGACGGAGAACTGGTAGGCATCAACACGGCTATTGCTTCTCGGTCAGGCGGTAATGACGGCATCGGCTTTGCGGTGCCATCTAATCTTGCAAAAAGTGTGATGGAATCGCTGATTGAGAATGGAAAGGTAGTTCGTGCACAGCTTGGAATTTATGGCGATGATATCGACCGTACACTGGCCCGTGCTCTGGGATTAGAAAGTAGCCAAGGCATTTTAATTAACAGTGTAGTTGAAGATGCACCTGCAGAGCGGGCAGGTCTGCGCGAAGGTGACGTTATTAAAACGTTGAATGGGAAACCTGTGAGCAGTTATGCCAATTTTCGCACCTCAATTGCCACTTCAAAACCGGGCACTGAAATCACACTTGGTATCATACGCGAAGGTGAATCAAGAGATATTGAGGTAACGCTCGGAGAACTGTCTCAAGAACAAACTGCCTCTTTACAGAATCAGAATTACAACCAAGACATGGAAAAAGAGCTTGGTTTTCGTGTTGATGAATTGACAACGGATCTTGCCCGACAATTGAACTTGGAAGCCGGACAAGAAGGTGTAGTTGTCACAAGAGTTCAATCTGGCAGTAATGCCGCCCGGGAAGGTCTGCACCGCGGCGCTGTTATCATCAAGGTTAACAAACAGCCGGTGCAAAGTTTATCGGATTTTAAAGAAGAAATTAATAAGCTGGCTGACGAAGAGAACGCAGTTGTACTGTTACAAATAATTCCACAGGGCGCGCCCGAAGTCAAACAATATATCGCCTTCGAACTTTAATGATTGGATAAAATAGTTAGTTAGGTTGAGCCTCTCCCGGTTTCGGGAGGGGTTTTTTTATGACATGATGGCGAAATCACCCCTATTACATTGCCAAATAGTACGTTTGCTTGATGATGGCATTTTATTTGCTTTCTTATAAGTGAAGATTTTACAAAGGTATAGTTTGAAAAAATAATTATGGATTACAAAGACTATTACGACATACTTGGGGTATCCAGAGGCGCTTCTGAAAAGGAAATTAAAAAAGCCTATCGAAAAAAAGCGGCGAAGTATCACCCCGACCGTAATCCGGATGATCCTTCCGCCGAAGATAAATTTAAGGAAGTAGGCGAAGCCTATGAAGTGCTGAGCGACCCTGAAAAACGTGATCTGTACGATAAAGTCGGTAAGGACTGGAAAAAATACCAGCGTGCCGGCGGCAACGCCAATGGAGGATTCGACTGGTCGCAGTATGCCCGGCAGGGACAAAACCGCGGATTTGGCGGCGGGCAGCAGTCATATCGTCGCGTAAATATGGAAGATATGTTTGGTGGCGCAAGCGGTCAGGGCGGTGGATTTTCCAGCTTCTTTGAAACACTGTTCGGAGGTGGCGGGAATCCATTCGGTGGTAGTGCGCAAAGCCAGGGGCAGCAATTCCATGGACGAACCCACCAACAACGCCGGCCGCAATCACCCCCGAAAAATATCACCGCCAATGTTACTATTTCTTTGAAGCAGGCTTATGAGGGTACCAGCCGAACCGTTCGCGTGGGGGGCGAAAAGATGAAAGTAAGGATTCCCGCGGGTATAGCAGACGGGCAAAAATTGAAGTTAAAAGGAAAAGGATCAGCGTCTGCTCCCGGCGGACAACGCGGCCACCTGTACCTGGCAATCAACATTGATATGCCCGATGAATATGAACGCAGGGGGAACAACCTCTACTATACGCACCCGATTGATCTGTATACGGCCGTACTTGGCGGTGAGACCACCGTATCAACGCTGGGAGGTAAAGCCAAACTCACTATCCCCCAAGGGACATCCGGAGGTAAGCTATTCAAACTCAAAGGACTGGGCATGCCGGAATTTAATAACGCCTCGAAAAAAGGTGACTTATATGTACGCATCCAGATTCAGGTGCCCGGCAAACTCACCAAAGAAGAAATTGAACAATTTAGAAAATTGGCAGAAAAGTAACCATCAGTCACGCCGTAAAAAATTCACATAAACCGAAGCTGCGAGCGCTCCCACAAATAAAATACCCGTCCACAGGTTTACGGTTTGAGTCGAAAATTCGATACCTGTCCACCAATCGGCCAAAAACTTAATATAGGAATTGGGCATGTCGGTATAGCCCAGCGCGCGCCGCACCTGCCAGTGCCAGTCGGTACAAAAACAGTAGCCGAATCCATACCAGATACCCAATATTACCCAAGAGAAAGCCGTTAATATAAGAGTGATGAGGTTCAGCCGGCGGGTTGATTTCCAGAGCCAGCCGAAAAGGTTGAAGAAAATCAACCCGGTATGAAAAATGATGAATGCGATATTTAAGGCTTCGTACATATTTAAACTGTCAGCTTTCAGACTTCATTCTATCAATTCTTTTATATCGTAATTAAAACTGATTGCTTATACCTGAAAGCTCTACAAAAATTTGTAATCAACTCTAAAACGTAGTACAATCTAACCGAATTGGAAAAACTATAAAACCCAGCCTTTTATGAAATACCTAATCATCTTTTTTTCCTTTTTGATGAGTTTTACACCTGCCAATGAAACCCAGGAATGGGGAAAAACCGGTCACCGGGTGGTGGGTGACATTGCTCAGCACTATTTAACTGATGATGCCGCCGAAGCGATACATCAGATTTTAGACGGTGAGTCGCTGGCTATTGCCAGTACGTGGATGGATGAAATTCGATCTGACCCCAGCTATGATTACACCGCCGACTGGCACTGGGTTACCATCCCCGGCAATATGAGTTACGCCCAGACCGAAAAAAATCCCAACGGTGATCTCATTAAAGCCATTCGTACGATCACCAAAAAATTAAAGAGCGGAGATCTCTCACCGAAAAAAGAAGCCGAACATCTGAAAATGCTCATCCACTTAGTCGGCGACATCCACATGCCTCTGCATGTGGGCACTGGCAACGATCGCGGCGGTAATGAGGTAGAAGTTCGCTGGTTCTGGGACTCTTCTAACCTGCACCGCGTGTGGGACAGCGGCATGATTGACGAATCAAAACTCAGCTATACCGAGCTCTCTAAAAGTGTGAACAATATATCTGAGGACCAGATAAAAGAATTACAAAGCAGCAATGTGCTCGACTGGGCCCGGGAATCTATGAAATTGCGTGACGAAGTGTATGACCTGCCCGATGATAAAAACATCAACTACGAGTATATGTACCACAACTGGGACATTGTAGAAAAGCGGCTGCTGCAAGCGGGCATTCGATTGGCCGGCGTACTGAATGAAATTTACAGCTAAAAAACTTAACCCTCCTTCAAACACTTTTACTCTTAAAGCTGTACCTGAAGAAAGGGTTATATATACAATTTAGATATTGGCCTCTGGTAATTTACTCATTACCCATATAAACCATATCGACCAAATCAATGCTGGAAGGTAAATTCCGAACCGTATTTCCTTCCACAATTAAATCACCATTATTCAGGGTGTAATTAAACCGGGTTTTTTCCGGATGATTGGGGATAGGCACTGGTTCTTGAATACTTCGATCTTTAAAGACCGGATTAATTGTAACCTGATCGGTGCGTACATCAACAGCAAAACCAACATTTTGCGCCAATAATTCTCCACCTCCCGGTTGCAAGTTCATGATTAGTTCCTGGTCACTATTCCAACCTAACAAAAATACATCAAAATAATACTGAGGCGGGTATTCTCCATCAGAATTATTTTCAATCATTGACTTTATATCACTTTTATCATAGGTCTTATAAACATCACCCGTAATTGGATTGTACAGTGTAACCGTCACTTCAAATGGTGGTGAACCATTCAGCCTGTCAAGAACTGATACCGCTATATAAGCCCCACCGGGAGAAATGCTAAGTGACCGAAACATCTGATCACTTGTAATACTATCCAAAGTAACCGTTTTCGTCGCTGTATCAGGCGGATTCTCTTTCAGAATACCACTCTTTATCGTTCCGGAACTGGTTTTAAGTGCCACGAACGATGTTTTATCGCATCCTAAATAGAAAAAAGAAAATAACCACAAAGAAATGGCAAAAATATAGTAACGTCTCATAATGTACCCCTCTTGATTTAGTTAAATAGTTAAAACAGGTAACTAAAAAAATTTTAAAAAATCAACTATTATATTGACGTAGACATAGTTTAATCAACTATTTAACTATAAATTTTTCTCATCACTTTTTGATGTACTTCCATTGCCCCTTCGCCCCACAGAACAAAGCGAATAAGTACAACAGAAGATAATCCGGGCAATTCTCCCTTTATGGTCTTAAACGCAACACTTGCCGCTTCTTCAATAGGATAACCAAATGCACCACAAGAGATCGCCGGAAACGCTATCGACTGAACACCTTTTTCTTCTGCCAGTTTTAGCGCATTTTTATAACAACTGGCTAACAGCTCATCTTCGGGTTGATCTCGTCCATATACCGGTCCCAGGCAATGAATCACATAATCATTCGGCAGGTTGAATCCCGGTGTAATAACGGCTTCACCTGGCGTGATGGGACCCTGTGGTTCCGAAGCTTTTTTAAGCTCCGGCCCAGCCGCCCGATGCAATGCGCCATCAACCCCACCGCCTCCGGCAAGCCGGGCATTGGCGGCATTTACTACTGCA
>JAFGWN010000090.1 GCA_016937115.1 Balneolaceae bacterium
AAAATATCATTCAGCAACTGTATGATGAAGGCATTAAAACATACTCCATAGGTAAGATCATTGACCTGTTTGCCGAAAAAGGATTCACCCAGTATCGCCGCACAAAAAGCAATGCCGAGGGTATATCTCAATTGTTGAGCCTGATGAGTGCCGCCCGGAACAGTTTTGTATTTGTAAACCTTATTGATACCGATCAAAAATACGGCCACCGCCTCGATCCCGAAGGTTTTGCCCGCAGCCTGCAGGAATTTGATCGTGCGCTGCCGGCCATATTGAAAAAAATTGACCATGACGACTTGCTGATTATTACCGGCGATCATGGCAATGATCCAACTTCAACCAGCACTGATCACAGCCGTGAATTTGTGCCGCTATTGGTATATCCTAAGAGCAGAGCGGAGCATGCAAAGCTTGGTACAAGACAAACATTCAGTGATGTTGCATGTACCGTTGCTTCCTTTTTTAAGTTGCAAAATAACTATTATGGAAGCTCGTTTTTATCGGAGGATAATTGATTGTTCGCCGATAAAAGTCATACTTACTTTTATACTAAAAAAGCATTATCTTTCTCAGATCGTGCGGAATCATATCAATAACAAATCCGTTTAAAAACCGTTAGTAATACAGATGGCAGAAATTTCTGTTGTCAGATCGTTCTGTTTCCAGCATTAGGTTGCATTTAGCAGAAAAGTTAATTTAAAACAAAGAATATACCCGTGGCCAGAAGCTCAGGAATATCTACAAGAGAATCAGAATCACTTGACCGCTATTTACAGGAAATAGGCAGAGAAAAGCTTATTACCCCTGAAGATGAGGTACGTCTTGCTAAAGAAATTCAAAAGGGCAGTCAACGTGCGCTTGAAGATTTAACCAAAGCAAACCTCCGTTTTGTTGTTTCAGTTGCCAAGCAGTACCAAAACCAGGGACTGTCGCTGGGCGATCTTATTAATGAAGGAAATCTCGGGTTGATTAAAGCGGCGAAACGTTTTGATGAAACACGGGGGTTTAAATTTATATCGTATGCCGTTTGGTGGATTCGCCAGTCTATTTTGCAGGCATTAGCCGAGCAGAGTCGTATTGTTCGTCTGCCGTTGAACAGGGTAGGAGCACTGAACAAGATCGGGAAAGAGCTATCCAAGCTTGAGCAGGAGTATGAGCGTGTACCGTCGGCAGCAGAGCTGGCTGAAAGCCTTGATATGACGGTTTCGGAAGTAGCCGATACGCTTAAAATTTCCGGTCGGCATCTTTCGGTTGATGCTCCTTTCGCTCAGGGTGAAGACAATCGCCTGCTTGATGTGCTGGAAAATGAAGAGACGCCCGATCCCGATAATGATTTGATGGGCGAATCACTCAAAGTGGAGATCGAACGGGCATTGTCAAAGTTAACCAGTCGTGAAGCGGAAGTAATCCGGTTGTATTTTGGAATTGGCCGGGAGCATTCGCTTACGCTTGAAGAAATTGGTGAACGCTTCGACCTCACGCGGGAGCGGGTACGTCAGATTAAGGAAAAGGCGCTGAGAAAACTGCGTCACCATAACCGCAGTGCAGCCTTGCGTGCTTATTTAGGTTAAAATTTACGGTTACTTTTTTTTCTTACACAAGAAAAAGCTCCGATTGGAGCTTTTTCTATTTTCAGTTAGATTATTGTACCGCATATTACAATTTGGCTTGCATGCCATGAAAAAACTTCTTCTTACCTTAACTCTGCTAACCTTTTTGAGCGCATTATGTAATGCGCAGACATTCCCCTTTCGTACGTATTCTATTGAAAAAGGCCTTAGTGAGGCCGTGGTTAACGAGTTGATGCAAGATCATGAGGGCTATATTTGGGTAGCAACGGGTTATGGCTTGAACCGGTTTGACGGTATCCAGTTTAAAAATTATTACGAAGAAGACGGTTTAAATAGCAATAAAATTTATGCCCTGTTTGAAGGTGAATCAAACAAGATTTGGGTGGGAACAGGAGCCGGAGTTAATGTAATTGAAAAAGACAGTATACAAACCCACCCGGCGTTACAACCACTGAATTCAAGCACGGTTCTTGAAATATTCCAGGATAATAACAACGAGTTCTGGTTTGCTACCGACGGGCAGGGCGTTTGGCATCTGGACCGTAATAATAAACTCACACAGTATTCCACGGTTAACGGCCTTGCCAATGATCGGGTTCGCGATATTATAGAAGATGAAGAAGGAACACTCTGGTTCGGAACCCGCGGTGGGCTTACAAGTCTTAAAAACGGCAATTTTCGTACTTATACCACTACAAACGGGCTGCCGGACGACAAGATCAGAGACCTGCAATTAAGTCGCAATGACAGCACCTTATGGATTGCAACAAGAGGCGGCTTAAGTCATTTAAAAGAGGGGCAATTTGTTAACTATACAGAAGAAGACGGGTTGATAAATAACCGCATTCAATCCTTATCAACAGATGAAAATGGCAATATATGGATAGGAACAGAAGAGGGCGCCAGTTTTTTTGAAAACGGACAATTTTCAAACTATTCGGTAGAAGAGGGACTTCCAAATAACATTATTCACGCCACACTGTACGACAGGGAGCAGAATATCTGGTTTGGTACTTTTGGCGGCGGCATAAGCATGTTTTTGGGTGAGCAATTTAAAAATTATACGATTGAAAATGGATTGCCCACCGATGTAATTACATCAGTTTCACAAGATGAAAAGGGCAACTACTGGATTGGAACCTACGGCGGTGGCATTGCAAAGCTGAACAATGGTGAGTTTACGGTTTATAACGAAGAAAATGGGCTGGTTGATAATAAAGTTTACACGACGACATACGACAGCAAAAACCGATTGCTCGTAGGTACACGCTGGGGGCTAAGTATTTTTGAAAATGGTTCTTTCTACAACTATGATGAAACAGAACTTCCCTATCGTAAAATACGGGCGATAGAAGAAGTGAATGCCAAAGACAAATATTGGCTCGGGACTTATGGAGAAGGAGTATTAGAGCTTAAAAATGACTCTTTTAGATTGCTTTCGACAGAAAACGGGTTAATTAATAATACGGTTTTGGCTGTTGAAGAGGCCCCCGATGGATCTATCTGGTTTGCCACGTATGGCGGAGTAAGTAAATATGAAAATGGAGAATTTACGAATTATACAATTCGGGATGGCCTGCCCAGTAATGGTGTACTGGATATTTTGAAAGCTAATGACGGCAGCCTTTGGTTTTCTACATTCGGAGGAATAGCAAAATTTGAAGATGGTAATTTTATTTCTATCTCCGGACAGGACGGCCTGCCCGATGATGTTTGTTATTTTATTGTCCAGGGAGATGATGGAAAATTTTGGGTAGGGACAAATAAAGGGGTTGTTCGGTTTAATTATGCTGTATATAGAAATGCTGAAACGGAAGATGAAAAGAACCGAGCATTTAAATTAATCACACAGAATCAGGGGCTGATTGCCAACGAGATGAATACCGGAGCCGGTTTTAAAGATCGGCAAGGGAACCTGTGGTTTGGTTCCGTCAGCGGGTTAACCCAATTTAATCCGGATCTCGAAAAAAATAATAACATTCCGCCTAAGATACATATCGAAGATGTACGCATTGCAGAAGAGCTGGTCACAGATTTTGGTGGTTTAGAAGTTCCCAGCAATGAGCGTAATATCCTGATCAATTTTGTGGGAATTAACTTTACAGCACCCGAACAGACTACCTATGAGTACCGGCTGAAAGATTCTGGAGAAAACTGGAGACAAACAAACCAACGGGAAGTTCGGTATTCGGCATTGTTGCCCGGCGATTACCAGTTTCAAGTGCGCGCCAAAAACAGTGAAGGTATCTGGAGCAGCGAAACGGCAACCCTCTCATTTACTGTTCTTGCTCCTTTTTGGATGCAGTGGTGGTTTATGCTGCTGATGCTATTGCTTTTAGCCGGCATCATTCTATTTGTCTATAATTACTACCGGGTGCGCAAAATGGTAGAAATTGAACGGATGCGGGTTCGTATAGCCAGCGATTTGCATGATGATGTCGGCTCATCACTCACGGAAATTGCTCTGCAGTCCGATTTTCTGCAGACGACCGACGCTTCTGAAGAGCTTAAAGAATCGGTTCGAAATATTGGATCTCAAAGCCGAAAAATTGTATCGAGCCTGGATGATATTGTCTGGTCTATCGATGCCCGGAATGATACACTGGGCGACCTGACCGACCGAATGCAGGATTATATCAATAATATACTGTCGAACCGGGAAGTGGTTTACCATTTTGATAATCTCGATATGGATGAAAAACTAACGGTGCCGATGAAAGAAAATTTATACCTGATATTTAAGGAAGCAATTAATAATATTGTTAAACACTCGAATGCGACTAAAGTTGAAGTTCAACTTAAAACGGACGGTGATTACTTTCATTTAATCATTCACGATAACGGAACGAATATTTCGAACAAACGAAAAACGGGTCACGGTCTGCGTAACATGGATATGCGAGCGCAACGCATTAATGCAACTGTTAACTTTAAAAACGAAAACGGGTTTACAGTTCATGTGCAGGGCAAGCATGAATAAGAAACCCAACGTTGGTCCGTTATCAACCTAAATAGCGAGGCAGTTATGGCATCACTGGTAGGCATAGTTGAAGACAATAAGAAAATAAGAGACCTTATCCAGCGCTATCTGGATATGCAGGATGAGCTTTCATGCCCGGTTGCGGTTGATTCGGTGGAGGAGATGCTGGAATATCTCGAAGAGCACGAAAAGCCGCGCGTAATTTTGATGGATATTCAGCTCCCCGGCATGTCGGGCATAAAAGGCATCGGGTTGATCAAGGAGAAGTATCCCGAAATTGATATCATCATGCTTACCGTCTACCACGATTCCCATAAGATATTCAACGCCTTGCGTGCCGGCGCATCAGGGTATTTGTTGAAACACACCTCGCTTCCGGAGATTAAAGAATCAATTGTTAACCTGGTTGATGGCGGCGCGCCGATGTCACCACAGATTGCGCGAAAAGTGATTAATCATTTTCAGGATAATGCACCTAAAAAAAATCCCGATTCGGATCTGACGCCCCGCGAACACGACATCGTGAATGGCTTGGTAGATGGATTGAGCTACAAGATGATTGCCGACCGATACGATATTTCCATTGATACTGTTCGGGCACATATCCGAAATATTTACAAGAAGTTGCACGTAAATTCAAAAGCAGAAGTGATTGCAAAATCACTAAAGGGAGAAATTTAGTTTTATAACATGTTTATGTGATACATACAGAGCAGCTATTTGTATATATTCGTTATAGAGATTTAGCTATGTACGTTAATCGTCCAGCATGCGGAGGTTATTATGAAATTATTTAAATCAATTACAGTTGCGCTACTGCTCATCTTAGGTCTTTCCGGCTGCTATACGCAATTACAGTATGCGCAAAAATCGGAACGTGTGGAAGACCAGGAATCTGTTGAAGAGTATTCCTGGGATGGAGAAGAACAGGCTTACCCGAATGAAGGAGATTATGAAGATCAAACCGCCGGTTATTACGATGGGTATTATGATGAGGATTATGTGCCTGTTTACTACAAAGATTACGAAACAGCTAACTATTGGGCCGATTGCCTGTGCAACCCATACGGATACAATTCAGGATATATTGACGGATACGGCGATGGCTTTTATGACGGCCGATCTTATGGCTCGCCTATAGTGTCAATTGGGTTAGGATTTGGAACATTCGGCCCACGATTTGGTTTTCAATCTTGGTATCATAACCCTTCATGGTACTATTCCAGCCGTTTTTGGTTTAACTACTATTATGGGCCTGCTTCCCCATTCCACTATTATGCCTGGGCCGGTTACACTCCCTTTTTCCATAATCCATATTTTTATCGATCCTACTGGTACGGAGGATATGGATACCATTATCCTTATTACGGAGGGTACTATGGTGGAGGATATGTAAATGTTCGTCCCAATGAGCCTGCCCGCCGTACCGGCCTGCGCTCCGGGGGTGCTTCCCGTATTGAAACGGATGGCAGAACACGCAGCCGTGGTGCTTCCCGCATTGATAATGGGACACGAAGCCGAAGCAGTGGAACTACGGTGCGAACCCGGTCAACAAGTGTACGTAACTCATCGGGAACGACTCGTTCACGTGGAAATGTTGAACGCACGCGGACCCGATCCAGAGGAACAGGACGCGTAACACCTACACGGACCAGAAACAGTGGGGGAAGTGGTTCGGTTGGGCGATCCCGTACAGGAAGTGGATCTTCACGCGGAACCCGGTCTCGGGGCGGATCAATAGACCGAGGCAATGACCGCAATGAGAGTATGTCGCCTGTTGGCTACATAAATACACGGCGTGAATATAACCGCCCACGTTCAATTCAAGATTTTACACCTCGTGAGCGGCAGCGCAACACGCTTAGAAACACACAAGAGCAAAATCGCCAGCGTTCTTCCTCGAATGGGTTCTGGGGACGGATAAAGAAGGTGCTTAAATCCGGTTTTGACAGAACGACGATTCGCAGCAGAAGTAACGATGATGGTCCCACGCGTATCCGATCTATTCAGCGCTCTTCGCCATCCCGGCCTGCTGTTCGCTCTCGAAGTAATTCGGGTAGCCGAAGTTCGGGAACATCCGTGAAAAGAAGTCGTTCCCGCTCTTCATCATCGGGAACCCGAAGTCGGTCATCCGGGGGCAGCCGCAGCCGAGACCGAGGCAATAATTAATAGATCCCTCCGGTTCAATAGTTAAATTATAAATGCTATCATAAGTGCATCCGCTATGGGTAAAAAATATCTACAATCGATTCTGGCTATTCTCCTTATAGTTCTTTGCAGTACTTCACTAAAGGCCCAGGGAGCAAATGATGTACTGCGCTACGGCCTTCAATATCCCGGTTATGATCCGGTAACAATGGTGATGCCGGGCGTGAGTAATGCCACCAGTTTTGGTTCATTTCAGGAAAACCCCGCCGTCGCAGCTCTTTTTGATGAGAGTTTCTTCTCGTTTAGCCTCAGCAACCGGTATGTAAATGAAGAAGCAACCTACCTGGGCAATTCAACAAGTTTTGATAATAACCAGGTTAATGTAGGTGATATCGGGTTTATTTATACCGTACCCACGGCACGCGGAAAGCTTACCATCGGCGGTGGATACAGCCAGTCGAGTGACTTTAACCGGGCCATTGCGGGAAATGCGCGCAATAATCTTTCTACGATAACCGATTCGTATGCCCGACTGTCTATCGATAACCCATTAAACGAAGCGGCTTTTAATGCGTTTGCTATTGATGATTTTGAAAATGCAAATGGGCAAATTGAATCGCGCTCTATTTTTCGATTTCCAGTCGGCGGTGGATACCCGGGTATCAATCAAAATTTTGAAGTTACAGAACGGGGTCAACTCGGGGAATATTCGGCTTTTCTTGCCACGGAGTTTTTGAAAAACTTTATTGTCGGTGCTTCGGTGGGAATAATAAACGGAAGCTATTCTTACGACCGTGATTTTCTGGAGGCTGACAACCAAGGCGACTATGACGGGAATTTTATCGATTCCGATGGTGATGGAGAAGCAGATACCGATATTGATACCATACTCAGCGAAGATATTATTGAAACGCAGTTTTCCGGATTTACCGCCCGTCTGGGGTTGGTTTACAAGGTAACGCCGAATATTAATATTGGCGGTAGTTATCAGTTTAAAAATGTCATTAATGTGGATGAAGAGTTTGATACCTACATCACCACTACGATGGATAATGGCGTTGAATTTAGTGGAGAAGACCTCGGACAGCTGGAATATCGGATTGTACGGCCGGCCCGGCTCAATGTTGGAATTACAGCTACAGATTTGTCGGGCTTAACGATATCCGCTTCGGCCGAACGGGTTGATTACTCGGAGGGCCGCATCCGGTTTGCTGATATTGAATTTCAGGATCTTGAGAATCAGGAAAACGATATTGTGCAGTCCAATCTTGAAGAAGTTTATAATTTGCGGTTTGGCTTGGAATACAAGATCAACGAGCAGTTTGTGCCGCGTATCGGCTATGGCCATTACCCGAGCCCAACCGGCGATTTTGAAAATGAAGATCTAAATGGCGACCGACAGTTTTACAGCGCCGGTTTTACTGCCCGAATCAATGATAACGTGAAATTAAACGTAGCCGGTCAACTGGCTACGTGGGACGATCGAAATACGCTTTACGTATTTGATGATAATGGCGAAACCTTTGGTGAAGTGGTAACCGAAGAGGTGAACCGCTGGAATATTATGGCCGGTGTTACGTTTGGGTTTTAAAGACCACGTTATCCTGAATTTATGTAAGCATCATGTGAAACCGCTTACAGCCGCACATCAAATTTGGCAATGACTGGATAATGATCAGAGGTGGTAGTACCGTATTGATCAATGAAATTGGCTGCCTGGGTAAAAGCGGCTTCACTGTTGAGCCTATAGAAGGGCTCCATTTCATCGCTAACCGTTATATGGTCAATGGTATCAGGATATCTTTCATCGACAGTGGACGATTGCCCTTTCTGCGAAAGTGATTTGGTTACCACAAAAAAGTTAGCTTCGTCATCAACAAAGTCATCATAGGGCGTTTCTGCGTCTTGATAGATAGATTCGTCCACATCATCATTATAGTCGCCTAAAATAATGATATTAGTCTCAGGTTCATTGCGCGTTAAATAGGTATACAAGCTTTCTGCGGCGCGCATCCGGCGCTGGTACGATTCCTGGTCATCACAACATTTTGAATGAATGACGATGGCATAGATGGGGATTTCAATACCTTGTGCTTCATAATTGTATTCAAACCGGAAATAGAGAGGGAAGCGTCCAGCCCAATCATAATCATCCTGGAATTCAGTAATAGAACCCGACGAAATAGAATCAATTGTTTGTGTGTTAAATATAAATGCCGTTCGTTGATTATAGCTTATATGATCAGCTACAAATCCGCTGTATCCTTTCATGCGGCTTGTCAAGCTATCCAGCGATCGTTGACTGTGAATTTCTTGCAGGGCATAGAGATCTGCTTTTAGGGAATCGATAACTTTAAGCGCATTATTCGTTTGTAAGTCTTCATCCGAAGGGCCATTGCCGACGGTCCCATACCACTCCAGATTCCAGGTTACCGTTTCCAGAACGCCATCCGGTGGCACAGTCCCTACCGTATCGGCAGGTGGGTCCGGATCGGGGTCAGGGCCGGGAGGGGACGGTTCAGGTCCTGATACATCTTCAAAGTTGCAGGATGAAACCAGCAATATAAAACAGGCAGGCAGTAAAAAGGAAAACGAGGGAACGATTTTACTGTCGAACTTACTCTTCTTCACGAACAGGTTTTTTCTTTTTGGGATTGATGCTTAGCACAGGACTTTTAACGTGGCGCACTACGTTAGAAGTAGTACTGCCCATCATCAGGTAGTCGATACCCGTGCGACCAACGGTTGACATTATAATCAAATCGTGCGGATTATTCAGGTTCTCATTTAAAATTGCTTCATGCGGGGTATTGGATGAAATAATAAGTTTTGTTTCAACCAGGTGGTCAATATCGTGCAATTCCTCCTTGGCTAATACTTCCAGCCGCTGCTTGCGTAGCGATACTGTCGATTCTTCAGGGTGATCACTTTCATTGGGATCAAAGCTTAAGATATGCACTAAATCAATGTTAGCTTCGGCTGCTTTAGCTATCGTTTTAGCAAAAGGAAAGGCCTCCTTGGAGTGATCCGAAAAGTCGGTAGCCAGCATTATGCGGTTCAGGGATGTTAATTGTTTCTCCTTATTAACGATTAAAACGGGTATGTGAGCCATGCGTAGAACTTTATCGGAAACTGAACCGAGGAAAAATCGCGAAAAACCCGATCGTCCGTGGCTGCTCATAACAATAATGTCGAAATCTTCGGCTGCTTCTATAATTGATTGCGCGGGATTTCCAATAGAAATTTCCGGCTTATTTAATAATTGTTCGGGTACTTCATCCTTAACAAATTCCTGCAGGTGGTCGTAGTGCATTTTTTCAACCTCTTCAGGATTTCCCATTGGGGCCGGGGTTGTTTCCAGCCCAAACATGTCGGGTCCGTACATATCAGATACGGGGATATAGGAGTGAAATGGCGTGATGCTTCCATTAAAGAGTTCGGCTATTTTTTGAGCGGCTTGCAGAGCATATTTGCCGGCATCGGAAAAGTCTAAGGGAACCAGTATTTTGTAGTTTTTCATAATGCAGAAATTAGTCGGTTTATTTTATACTACATCTCATTATAACCAGTCTTTACGTCTAAAATAAATAACCATTATTGTAGCCACAACGATAATTATACCCCAAAAAGCGGGATAACCGTAATACCAGTTCAATTCGGGCATATTATAGGGGCTGGCTTCGGGGTTAAAATTCATTCCATAAATCCCGGCAATAAACGTTAACGGAATAAAGATAGTAGCGATGATCGTCAGCACTTTCATCACTTCATTCATCTTGTTGCTGACGTGCGACATATACATATCGTGTATTCCCATGATCATTTCGCGGAAATTTTCAAGGTTGTCGATAATCTGGACCGTATGGTCATATACGTCACGAATAAATATTTTAGTCGGTTCTTGGATGAAATCAGATTCATCCCGGATTACCGCATTAAGCATATCGCGGGTGGGCCAGATGGCCTTTCGCGTAAATGTAATTTCTTTCCGTAATGAGTGAATTTGCTGAAAGGTGTTCTCATCCGGTTCATTCATCAGTTCATCTTCCACTGCTTCAAGCTGTTCACCCAGGATGTTTAAAAGGTTAAAATAGTGATCGGTTATGTTATCCATCAGGGCATAAGCCAGATAATCAGGCCCGAGGGCGCGCATGCGAGACTTTGCGATCGTAAGGCGTTCAACAACCGGCTCAAATATGGGTTGGTCGGTTTCCTGAAACGAGAGCACATAATTTTTTCCGAGGATGATGCTGATCTGCTGACTGTCAATGGCGTGATGCTCGGTGGAATAGGAGAGCATACGCATTACAATGAACGTACAGTTGTCGTAATGTTCAACTTTGGGTCGCTGGCTCGTATTAACGATATCTTCCTGGATAAGCGGGTGAAGGTCGAAATATCCCCAAATCGATTTTAGTTTTTCTACGTCATGTAATCCCTGAACTTTAATCCAGGTTTTGGAAGGATTATCAAGGTAGGGTCTGGAGTCTTCGATGGATTCAATGGAAATACTTTCGGCGTGATCCGGGTCATAGTCGTGGACAGTTATAGAGATCTTTTCAACCCGTTTTCGGCCAAGATATTCGACCGTACCCGGTGCCGTGCCCGGTTTCTTTCGCGGTTGACTACCGGTATTGTAAATTCCGAAACCTTTAAACGAATTGATCATTTTTTTCGGTGTCATGAACAGAAGATTTCATCAAATTGATCCTTTAAATATATAATAATAAAATCGCTCATATATAATTATCAAAAAAAGCCCTGCCTGTATTTAATACAAGCAGGGCTAAGAATGATAAACAATCAAAAATAAGGATTAACTACCTTGGCCTAACTCACCATTTTCAGCTCGTTCTTTAAGCTCTTCATTGGCATAGATGGCAATTTCAACCCGGCGGTTTTTTTGTCGGCCGGCTTCGGTGCTGTTATCAGCAACGGGATCGCTTTCACCGTAGCCCTGAATAATCATGCGTTCACCGTTAATCCCTTGCTGTGCTGTATAAAGCGCCACAGACTTGGCTCGTCGTTCCGATAAGTCTTGGTTGTATTCTTCTGTTCCCTGGCTGTCGGTATGGCCGGCAAACAGAATGTTAGTGTCTTCGTAATCCGAAAGGACATCTGTCAAGCTTCTGATATCTGCTTTGGACGCCTCGCGTAGTTCAGCCGAGTCAAAGTCAAATAAAATGCCTGAGTCAAAGGTAATTTTAATTCCTTCACCCACACGTTCTACTTTGGCATTTTTAAGTTCTTCCCGAAGTTCTTCGGCTTGCCGGTCCATATAATTACCAATAGCAGCTCCTGCAGCACCACCAACGGCAGCACCGATTATAGCTCCCGTTACCGTATTTCCGGCAGCCTTACCGATAACGGCCCCGGCTAAAGCACCGCCGGCCGCTCCAATAACGCCTCCTTTGGCTGTTTTACTCCACGATTTACAGCCATTAGTGACTAAAGCAACCATGCTTACACACAATAATAAAACAGTCAGTCTCTTTGTTAATTTCATGATAAAATATTGTTTTTTATGATTTAAGGACTTCTTGATAATAGTTAAAATCCATTTTTGATACTAATGTTCCGCATCAAATGATATTTCCTAAACAACATACACAGAAAACGTACCATATCTTATATATAAGTTATCAAAAATAATTTTACGTTCCTTCCAATCTCAGTATCTCGAGGGGTGTTTTCTTGTAGATATCGCGGCTGGAAAATAAACCTATTAGTAAAGTCAACCCCGTAAGCCCTAACGTGAGCAACACGATAACCCATAGATTGGGAATAAAACTAATATCGAAATAGAAGTAGCTCAATGCCCAGGCTGTTATAATTGATAAAAACAGGCCTGTCAGGGCAGATAATAAGCCTAAAAAGAGATATTCAACGCCGGTGATGATTAAAATTTGGCGTTTGCTTGCGCCAAGTGTTCGCAACAGAACACTTTCCCTGATGCGTTGAAAACGACTTACAATAACGGAACTGGCAAGAACAATGAGCCCCGTGATGATGCTGAATAGCGCCATAAACTCAATCGCAAACGATATTTTGTCAATAAAAGACTGTATAGTAGAAAGGATAAGACGTACATCGATAGCCGAAATATTTGGATAGCTTTGAACAACGTCTTGTTGAATTTGGACCGATTGGTTGCGATCGATAGCCCGGGTCACCGTCACAAAAATTTGCGGAGCGGGTTCCAGTACGCCACTCGGGAAAAGCACAAAAAAGTTGGGCTGTACCCGCTGGAAGTCGACTTCCCGAATGCTGCCTACGTAAGTTTTCACAGGGATACCCTGAACATCAAATGTTAGCGTATCACCGATGCCGGCGGAAAGATCTTCTGCAATTTCCTGTGCCAGCGAAATTGGTACGGCTCCTGTATCCGGTGCGCGGCCAACCCATTCGCCTTCGAGCAGCGTTTCGGAATCTAGGAGCGTATCGCGGTAAGTAGATCGGTACTCCCTGCGCAGCGCCCAGCCCGATACATCCCGTGTGCTGTCATTGCGAATGGAATCAGCACTGACGCCATTCAACGAATCAATTCGCATCGTTACCATTGGCACATTCTGGATTACCCGGGCACCATTTCTTTTGATGATCGAGTTAACACCATCGTTTTGGTCGGGCTGGATATCATAGAAAATTAAATTCGGGGCATCCTCGCGGCTGGCAAACTGCAGTTCATTCATCAGCATATTTTGGCTGAAATAGAGCGTGCTGATTAGCAGGACACCGAGTCCCAGTGATACCATCAATGCCGTGGTTTGATTATTGGGGCGGTACAAATTTGCCAGTCCCTGCCGCCATACATAAGGCCAGCTGGTTGGGAAAAAACGGCGGATAAGCATCATCAACATCCTTGCAACTCCTAACAGAAGGCCAAAAGCGATGATAATACCGGCTGTAAAAAACAGCCCAACCTGCCAGTCGGATGTCAGAAGAACAGCGTAGCCTGCAATAGTTATTGCAATCAGTAAATAAATAATGCCTTTTGTTTTTGTCGATAGCAAGCTTGTAATGCTGTCATCAAACGTACGCAGGGTATAAAGCGGAGAAGCTTTTGAGAGCGTCAACAGGGGGAGCAGGGCAAAGATAAAGGAAACACCGGTACCGGTTAAAAAGCCCAGCCCGATGGCAAACCACGAAATCCCGATATCAACCTGAACGGGCAGGAATTCGTTAAACAAGCCGGGCAGCATAAACTGTACGCCAAGTCCCAGCAGCGTACCGCATAAAGCGCCGATAAATCCCAATACGAGCGCCTGTACAAGAAAAATATTCATGGCTTGCCGTGCTGAGCTGCCAAGGCATCGCAGGATTGCAGCGGTGTCAACTTTTCGTTTGATGTAAACGTGAATAGCGCTGGCAACGCCTATACCGCCGAGCAGCAGGGCAACAAAGCCAATGAGATTTAAAAATTTGCTGAGGTTTGCTACGGCCTCTCCAATCTCCTCTTTGCGTTCTTCTACCGTATCGTATCGCAGGCGTTGATCATGGTCGGCTTCCAGGCTTGCTTCGACCGCAGCCATATTACGACCGGCTTCAAATTTGAAATATGTCTTGTATTCAACCCGGCTCCCCGGCTGAATAAGATTGGTGGAATCGACCAGGCGTTGCGGGATAAAGATCCGCGGGCCAATTAGTGATACGGCCGCGGCTTCACCGGGAACTTTTTCAATAGCTCCACCGATGGGCAGTATTACATTTCCGATCTTCACTGAATCACCGATGCGTATATTAAATTGGGTCATCAGGGTTTGATCAACCAGTGCCTGATTGCCGGTTCTTAGTTTTTCAACGGCATTTTTGGGCTGGGTAAGCAGTTCTCCATAGAAAGGGAAGCCGCCTTCAAGGGCACGGATGTTTGATAGCCGGGTTGAACCGGTTTTAGGAAAATACGCCATGGAAGCAAACTCAACGACGGATGATTGCTGTCCGCCCAGCGAATCAAAAAAGGCAAGCGTTTGATCGGTATACGGTTCATTCGTTTCTACTTCAAGATCGGCGCCTAACAGCTCTTTGGCCTGACTATTTACCGTATGATCGATGTTTTCCCGGAATGAGGTAATAGCTACCTGCGCAGCTACGCCCAGGATGATGGCCGAAATGTAGATAAACAGTCGCCCCTTATTGGAGCGGGCATCGCGCCAGGCCATTTTCCAGGTCCATGATGAGAAAAATGAGTTCATAAAAAAAATTGATGTTATATAACTACGGAATCACTGCGAAGGAGTGTTACTCCTGAGCTCTTCTTAACTTATTGGTTTGGAGGTGTAACCTGCTCCCGGCTTTTAGCTGCTACAGTGTCAGTTGTTACTTCATCCCGGTAAATAGATCCTTTTTTCAGCTCTATAACACGTTCGCATTTATTGGCTAGGGTTAAATCATGGGTTACCAGCACCAGCGTGGTACCAAGATCACGGTTTAATTCAAAAAGGAGATCTTCAATTGTTGCACCTGTTTCGGCATCGAGGTTGCCCGTAGGTTCATCGGCAAAAAGAATATCCGGTTCGTTGATAAACGCCCGTGCAATGGCGACCCGTTGCTGCTCTCCGCCCGAGAGCTGGGCGGGGTAGTGGTGTAGGCGATCAGAGAGGCCTACTTTGGCCAGTAACTCTGTAGCTTTCAATTGGGTAGATGCAGCGCTGCTGCCCCGAAGTTCCAGCGGTACCATCACGTTTTCGAGAGCGGTAAGGGTAGGCACCAGTTGAAAAGTCTGAAACACAAATCCAACATGTTGATTGCGCATTTTAGCCCGCTCGTCTTCATTCAACTTTCCGATATTGATATCATTTAAGATGATGGTACCTTTTGCAGGACGATCGAGGCCGGCACAAAGTCCAACCAGGGTAGTTTTTCCGCTGCCCGATGGTCCAACGATAGAGCACATGGATCCCTTTTCAATAGAGAAACTGACATCGTCTAAAACCGTAAGTTTATGATCGCCTGTAGTAAATGTTTGAGTAAGACTGGAAACGCTTAAAATTGAATTGCTTTCCATTTAAATTGATTTCTGAAATATAATTAAGTGATTTAACGTTGAAGAGTATACGAATCATTCCGTACAATGATTCGTTATATAATTCTTTACACTTGCTAAACGGTTAAAATGAGCGACCATTTCATGAGATATTTGTTTACGGTTTTAATCCCTTTTTTATTTGCAGTGCAAATGGCATACGCACAACCGAAAACACAATCCATTCTGTTTTTTGGTGACAGCATCACAGCCGGATACGGTATTGATGAAAATAAGGCTTTTCCAGCGCTTATTGAGCAAAAAATTGATTCGCTTGGCTGGAATTTCGAGGTTCGCAATGGCGGCCTAAGCGGTGAAACATCCGCCGGCGGGCTGCGCCGTATCGATTGGATGCTTCAGCATAAGGTGGATGTTTTTGTACTTGAATTGGGCGGAAACGATGGGCTGCGCGGAATTGATCTTGCCTCAACCCAACAAAATCTACAGCAGATTATTGATAAAGTGGAAAAGACGTATCCCGATGCGACGATCGTCCTTGCGGGCATGCAGGTGCCGCCGAATCTGGGAACCGATTACACCCGGGAGTTTAAAAATATCTATCCCGAACTTGCGCAATCCAATGATGTTGCCTTAATTCCCTTTCTGCTGCAAGATGTGGGAGCTGAATCTGATTTAATGCAGGCTGATGGCCTCCATCCCACGGTAAAAGGTCACAGAGTAATGGCTGAAACTGTTTGGGAGGCATTGAAGCCCATTCTTCAGCAGCGCCGATAAATCTAATTAACTAATTTACACCTTTGATTATGCGCACGTTACGATCTGCAACGCTGGCTGTTTTATTGTTATTTCTAATTGCGGGATCAGCTACTGCTCAGCCGCTGGACTATCAACCTAAGATACTGCTGGTTACTGCTCATCCCGATGATGATGCTTTATTTTCCGCTACGGTATTTAAGACAACGCATTTGCTGAACGGTACGGTTGACCTTGCACTGATGACGAATGGAGAGGGCGGTTATAAATATTCAACGCTTGGCAATTACATTTACGGGAAGCAACTGGACAAAGAAGAAGTAGGCCGCGCGCAGCTTCCCGGCATTCGAAAAAAAGAACTGATGGCTGGCGGCGACATCGTGGGGTTGCGAAACTATTTCTTTTTTGATCAAAAAGATGATGAATATTCACTGGACGCTTCGAAACCGCTCTCGGCATGGAATACCGATTACATCGAAGAGCGGTTACAGGAAATTATTCTTGAAGAG
>JAFGWN010000008.1 GCA_016937115.1 Balneolaceae bacterium
CCACCTACAAACATATCAAACAGTCCCAGTAAGCTCGAGGCATTGCCAGCCTGCTGGGTAAGCTGTGTTGCATCTACACCGGGCAGGGTTACAAAACTTCCGATTCTGTAAACCATTAAGATACCAACGACGTAGAGGATTCTGTTTTTCAGCTCCTCAATCTTAAATATATTTCGAAAGTTTTCTACTAAACTCATTTACAATGATTGATAATAAGAGAATTAACTATTCACGATTGTTACAGAACCACCAGCGTTCTCAACCTTTTCTTTTGCCGAATCGCTGCAGGCATGAACTTCAATCTCAATCTTCTGATCGATTTCTCCACGGCCGAGCAGCTTAACTTTATTCGTTTTGCCCAGTAAACCGGCATCTCGCAGTGCATTAATATCAATCGTTGTATCGAGCTTTTCGTCTGCAACCCATTGGCTCAGCGTATCAACATTAAGGGGAACATACTCTTTGCGGAACGGACTGGTGAACCCAAACTTGGGAATTCGGCGCTGAAGTGGCATCTGTCCGCCTTCAAACCAGAAGCGTTCTTTAAAACCACTTCGGGAACGCTGACCGTTATGGCCGCGACCAGATTGTTCGCCCCGTCCGGAACCTTGTCCTCGTCCAACGCGCTTGCGATTCTTTTGGTTGGGTTTGGGAGCTTTTAGATTACTTAAATCCATGATATTAATCCGTTAAATTCTTGTCGTTATAAAACTATCCTTCAAAAACTTTATTGAGTGATACTCCACGTCGCTCGGCTACTTCTACCGGATCCACCAATAATTTTAAGGCGTTGAATGTAGCCTTCACCATGTTATGGGGGTTGGATGAACCAAGAGACTTTGTTAAAATATTTTGAACACCACCAATATCGAGCAGAGCCTTAACCGGTCCGCCGGCAATTACACCTGTACCGTCAGAGGCTGGGCGCAACAGCACTTTACCTGCACCTTCTTTACCAACCACTCCGTGATAAATACTTCCAGTATTGGTCATTGGAATTTTGATGAGGTTCTTTTTGGCATTGTCAAATCCTTTCTGGATGGCATCAGATACCTCATTTGCCTTACCCAGTCCGTGGCCTACAATCCCGTCTTTATTCCCAACAACCACAATGGCGTTAAAGCTGAACCGGCGCCCACCTTTTACTACTTTGGAAACCCGGTTAATATGCACCAGTTTTTCCTCGAGGTTCAGGTTGGCTGCTGTAATATTATGTCGTCTTCTAATCTTAGGCATAATGTATTATTTAAAAGTCTAATCCACCTTCTCGTGCACCTTCGGCCAGCGCTTTAACAACGCCGTGATACTTATAGCCGCTTCGGTCGAACACTACTTTATTAATTCCTTTCTCCTGCGCATTTTTTGCCAGAATTTCTCCAATCTCTTTCGCCGACTCCATTCGGGATTTATCCTTCAGTTTATCTTTCATTTCATTGCTGTCGGTTGAAGCTGAAGCCATTGTAACCGCATCGAGATCATTTACCAGTTGCGCATATACATGGCTGTTGCTTTTGTACACACATAACCGGGGCCGCTCGGATGTTCCACGGATTGTGGATCGAATACGGCGGCGAATTTTATCTCTGCGTTCTTTCTTTTTCGTGTCTTTATTCATTTCTAGTAACTCTTATTAAGCTTTTGCAGCAGATTTTCCGGCCTTGCGACGTACCCACTCATCCACGTAACGAATACCTTTGCCTTTATACGGCTCTGGCGGACGCAGTGAGCGAATTTTCGCCGACACCTGGCCAACTAATTCTTTATTAATTCCTGTTATAATCACCGTCGGGTTTTTACGGCTCTTAGTATCCACTTCGAGCTCGATATCATCCGGAGCTACAAAATAAATAGGATGCGAAAACCCGAGGTTCAATTCCAAAACATCACCACTTAATGAAGCGCGGTACCCCACCCCTATAATCTCCAACTCCTTTTTATAGCCGTTAGTAACGCCTTCAACCATATTGTTGATTAAAGAACGATACAAACCGTGGAGTGATCGATCTTGCTTTGCTTCTGAACTGCGGGTCACCCACAATTCATTTTCTTTCTTCTCAATCTTAATGCTGGGGTCTACTTTAAGAGAATCACTTCCTTTTTCACCCTTAATCGTAACCACATTATCAGCATTGATGCTGAATTCCACTTTCTCATTCAGAGAAATAGGTTGTTTTCCAATACGAGACATAATTAATCACCAATTTTTTAGTAAACTGAGCACAGAACTTCGCCACCCACTTTCATCTTGCGGGCTTCTTTGTCGGTCATCACGCCTTGTGAGGTTGAAAGCATTACAATGCCCAAACCGTTAAGCGAACGCGGTATTCCATCGGCGTTGCAATATACGCGCAGACCGGGCTTTGATTCGCGTTTCATTTTCTTTATTACGGGATGTCCATACGCATCGTACTTCAGGAATAGACGAAGCACCCCCTGTTTCCCATCATCAATGTTGATGTATTTGTTGATGTATCCTTTATCCAAAAGGATCTTCGTCATTGCCCGCTTCAGCTTGGAAGCAGGAATGTCAACCCGCCGGTGGCCGGCTTGCTGTGCATTACGAATGCGTGTTAAGTAATCTGATATCGGATCAAACATATAATTCTATAAATTAAATAATTACCAACTTGCTTTTCGCACGCCGGGAATTTTACCGTCGAGCGCAAGTTCCCGAAACTTAATGCGGGAAATTCCATATTTACGAATGTAACCACGTGAACGGCCGGTTAAGCTACAGCGATTGTTGAGCCGTGTTGGGCTGGCATCGCGGGGCAGCTTTTGCAGCTCTTCCCACTTACCTTCTTCCTTCAGCTTTTTACGCTTTTCGGCATATTTCTTTACCGTTCGCTTTCTTTTTTCGTTACGTGCTATCCAAGCTTTTTTAGCCATAGTAAAACTTTCTTCTCTTTATTGATTTCTTTTGACAAATGGCATTCCAAAATGCTTCAGCAATGCATATGCTTCTTCATCCGTTTCGGCGCTGGTCACAAATGTGATATCCATGCCGTGTACCTTATCTACATTATCAGTATTAATTTCAGGGAAAATTGTATGCTCTTTAATACCAAGCGTGTAGTTTCCGCGGCCGTCAAAGCTTTTGTCGGGGACGCCCTGGAAGTCACGTTCCCGGGGAAGCGCAAGGTTGATAAGACGGTCTAAAAATTCATACATAATTTTTTTGCGTAATGTAACCTTGCAGCCTACCGGTACTCCTTCCCGAAGCTTAAAGTTAGAAATCGACTTAGTTGCTTTGGTCTGGATCGGTTTCTGTCCTGAAATTTTTGCCAAATTTTCAGTTACCGTTTCCAGTACTTTTTCGTTTTCAGTTGCTTCGCCGACACCAGAGTTTATTACAATCTTCTGTAACTTTGGTACAGCCATAATGTTATCATATCCAAAATCTTCTTCCATCTTGGAAATGATTTCATCTTTGTATTGTGTGTAAAGTCTTGCTTCTGCCATTCTATATAATACTTATTAATTATCTATGATCTCGCCACTGTCTTTTGAATAACGCACCCAACGCCCCTTGCTGTTGGCATCGCCTTCAATATACTTGCGACCTGTGCGGGTCGGTTCACCGGTTGTCGGGTCAATTACCATCACGTTTGATACGTGCACTGCGCTTTCACGTTCAATACGCCCACCCTGGGGATTATCCTGGGTGGGTTTATCGTGGTGAACCCGCATATTAATACCTTCAACGAGAACACGTTCTTTCGCTGGAAATACAGCCAGTACGCGCCCTTCCTTTCCTTTTTCGTTGCCAGCAATGATTTTTACATCATCGCCCTTTTTAATATGAAGTTTGTTACGTTTGTTTTTGGTGCGTGGCATGATATTTAATCTTTTTAAAGTACTTCGGGAGCAAGCGAAACAATACGCATGTAATTGCGTTCGCGAAGTTCGCGCGCAACCGGTCCAAAAATACGTGTACCTAACGGCTCTTGCTCTTTATTAATAATTACAGCAGCATTTTCATCAAACCGAATGTAACTGCCGTCTTTTCTACGTAATTCCTTTTTTGTGCGGACAACAACGGCGGTTACTACCTCGCCTTTTTTGACGTTACCGCCGGGAATCGCATTTTTTACCGAGCAGGAGATCAAATCACCGACTCGTGCATACCGTCGTCGTGAATCGCCCAGTACCTTGATGCACTGCAACTGGCGTGCCCCGCTATTGTCGGCAACATTAAGTCTTGTCTGTATCTGTATCATCGCTTAATACCTTACTGGTTCAATTATTTTGCGCGTTCTAAAATTTCTACAAGACGCCATGTTTTGCGCTTTGAAAGCGGACGGGTAGACATAATCTGTACCACATCGCCTTCATTCGCTGTATTTTCTTCGTCATGGGCCATGTACTTGGTCGTTTTGGTGATAAACTTTCCGTAAATCGGATGTTTTATCTGCCGATCTACGGCTACCGTAATAGTTTTATCCATCCGGTTGCTTACGACTTTTCCTGTTCTTTCTCTTCGTTCTGCTCGTTCAGTTTGTGCCATAGTGTTTTTATCCAGCACTTTCTTGGTTTTCTTTTTCATGGATGATGGTATTTAACCGTGCAATTTCTCGCTTGGTCATCCCTATGCGCGCGGGATTTTCGAGCTGTCCGGCTACTGCATGATTAAATTTCATGTTTTGCAGTGCCTCCTTCTCGTCTTCCCTGCGTGATTTCAGTTCAGTTAATGACAAATCTCTTAGTTCCTTCGCCTTCATGGTATAATCTTATTTCTCTGTTAATTAAGGCCCATCGTAATCGCGGCGAACCACAAATTTCGTTTTAATCGGTAGTTTGTGTGCGGCACGTCGCATCGCTTTGCGGGCCAATTCTTTAGATACACCAGCCACCTCAAATAACATGCGGCCGGGTTTAACTACGGCAACATAATGATCCAGCGCGCCTTTACCTTTACCCATTCGGGTTTCGGCCGGCTTCGTAGTTTTAGGCATATCCGGGAAAATTCGAATCCAGGTTTGACCGTCGCGCTGCAACTGACGTGCAATTGCAATACGGCACGATTCAATCTGCCGTGATGTAATGTATTTTGGCTCTAATGCTTTAAGTCCAAAATCACCAAATGCAAGCGTATGGCCGCGCTGGGCTGTGCCATCAAGGCTTCTTCGATGCTGCCGACGACGGCGTACACGTTTTGGTTCTAACATAATAGGATCGAGTTATAGTTAATTAATTACTTCAGTTACGACGGCGTCGCGAACGTCTTCCTCCACGTCCTCCACCCCGCTGGCCGCGAGTCTCATCTTTCTGATTATTATGAGCCGGGCCTGGCGTCAGTTCAACATCGCCAAGAACTTCTCCTTTGAAAATCCATACTTTCACACCAATAGATCCGTATATAGTATTCGCTGTTTCCTGAAAATAATCGATATCAGCACGCAGCGTATGCAGGGGCACACGACCTTCCTGATACTGTTCGGTCCGTGCCATCTCCGCACCATTCAAACGACCGGCACAGCGAATCTTAATTCCTTCGGCTCCCATCCGCATGGCAGAAGAAATTGCTGTCTTCATTGCACGACGAAATGAAATACGTGCCATCAACTGCTGCGCAATATTTTGCGCTACGAGGCTCGCATCCGTTTCGGGACGCTTAATTTCACTTACATTAATTTGTACTTCCTTACTGGTAATGGTCTTCAGTTCTTCACGAAGCAGCTCAATCTGCTCACCGCCTTTTCCGATAATAACACCGGGGCGACTTGTTTTGAGCGTCAGTAAAATTCTTTTTGGCGTACGTTCAATGATTACACGCGACAGTCCGCCGTTTTCCAAACGGGTGTGCAAGTACTCCCGTAACTTCGTGTCTTCGTACAGTATTGAAGGTTCATTCTCCTCGGAATACCAGTTGGAATCCCAACCGCGAATAATCCCGAGTCTTAAACCTACTGGATGTGATTTTTGTCCCAAGGGTATATGATTTTATTGATTAATTAATTCTTCTTGTTTTGCCACAACTACATTAATGTGGCAAGTGCGCTTGCGAATCTGGTTAGCCCGGCCCATTGCCCGCGGCTGAATACGTTTAAGCGTAGCGCCTTCGTTCACAAAAATTTCTTTGATCACTAAATCACCATTCTCCAAACGCTCATCCTGGTACTTGTCGCGAGCATTGGCAGCCGCCGATTTAACAACTTTCGCTACCAGCGGTGCGGTAGATTTATTTACAAATTCCAATGTTTTAATAGCTTTTGCTACATTCTTTCCACGTACCATGTCGGCTACCAAGCGTACTTTTCGGGCCGATTTACGCAGATGCTTTTGCGTAGCTTTTGCTTCAAAAATTTCTTCTGACATGATTATTGACCTGGTTTCCGTTTAGTAGGTTCAGCTTTCTTAATTGGATGTCCACGGAAGGTACGCGTGGGTGCAAATTCCCCCAGCTTGTGACCTACCATATTTTCCGTGATATACACAGGAATAAATTGCTTTCCATTATGAACCGCCAGGGTAAGACCAACAAAATTAGGGGTAATCATTGAACCACGCGACCATGTTTTGATCACATTCTTCTTACCGCTTTCATTCATCTTGTCAATCTTACGCTGAAGCTTGTAATAAACGTAAGGTCCTTTTTTAAGCGATCTTGGCATAATTAAAACTATTTAGACTTTTTTCGACTTCGAACGATGTACCGGTTCGAAAGTTTTTTACGTTTACGCGTTTTCTTTCCTTTGGAAGACTGTCCCCAGGGTGAACGCGGATGTCCACCGGAAGCCTTTCCTTCACCACCACCCATTGGGTGATCAACGGGGTTCATGGCAACACCACGTGTCTGTGGTCGCTTGCCTTTCCATCGGTTTCGACCGGCTTTCCCCATGGTTGTATTAAAGTGATCGGGGTTGCTGGTTGAGCCAACTGTGGCAACACAAACACCTAAAATCATTCGCACTTCACCAGACGGCAGTTTAATCGTTACATACCGATCCGTTTTGGCCAGTAACTGTGCACTGGTTCCGGCGCTGCGGCAAATCTGTGCTCCTTTTCCGGGGTGCATTTCAATATTGTGGATCACCGTGCCCGGAGGCATGTTTTTCATCGGCAAGCAGTTTCCTGTATCAGGATCGACCTGCTTTCCGCTGATGACAGTATCCCCAACACTAAGTTTATCCGGTGCAATGATATATCGTTTCTCACCATCAGTATACGCAACCAGTGCAATTCGAGCTGATCGGTTTGGATCATACTCTATCGTTTGCACTTTTGCAGGGATATCATGCTTATCACGCTTGAAGTCGATATACCGATACCGACGCTTATGCCCGCCTCCGCGGTGTCGTGACGTTTTACGCCCCTGCTTATTACGACCACCAGACTGTTTTTTGCCTTTAAGAAGACGTTTGTACGGCTTCTTTTCCGTAATGTCATCAAATACCGGCGCAATTCGATGCCGGGTACCTGGTGTATTTGGTTTAATCTTTTTTGTAGCCATTGTACTAATAGATTTCTAAATGTCGCTGAAAAAGTCTATTTCACCTTCTTTGAGCGTTACAATTGCTTTCTTCCAAACCTTCTTGCGGCCTTCGACATACCCGCTTCGGGTAAACTGGCCTTTTGGCTTGGAAGGCATAATCATTGTATTAATTTTCTTGATTTTCACATCCGGATATCGTTCCAAAACAGCCTCTTTAATCGCCGTCTTATTTGCGTTGATATCCACTTGAAAAGCATAACGTCCTTCGGCCTGAAGGCGGGAAAGCTTTTCCGTGATTAATGGTTTTTGTAAAACGTTGCTCATGCTGCTGCCTCCTCAGAAGTAGATTCTATAGATTCTTGTAAAACATCAACTGCTCCCTGCTGAATCAAAATCACATCCGCATCTAAAATCTGGTAAGTATTGGGTTTATTTGCTTCTAAAACCTGCACATGCGGGATATTACGTGCCGACTTATATACATTGATATCCGTTTCAGCAGTTAGCAACAAGACTTTCTTCTCGCTTATTTCCAATAACCGAAGAATATCAACAATCTTACTGGTCTTCGGCTCATCAAAAGAAAAATCATCGATAACAATGATGTCATCATCACCGGCTTTGAGCGACAGCGCTGATTTTCGCGCAAGCTGACGCATTTTTTTGGTCATTTTAACAGTATATGTCCGTGGCTCAGGTCCAAATACTGTACCGCCACCTTTCAGTAGTGGTGACCGGATGCTGCCACGTCGGGCCTGGCCGGTACCTTTCTGGCGATATGCCTTACGACCACCGCCGCGAACTTGTCCGCGTTCTTTGGTACTTGCTGTTCCCTGACGCTTGTTTGCCATAAAACGGCGAACATCTTCGTAAACAACCGTTTTGTTCGGCTCTATAGCAAAGATAGAATCGCGCAGCTCGGCTTTGCCATCACCCTTTTTGCCTTTAATTGTAAAAACTGGAAGCTTCATTTCTAATTGCTCTACTATCGATTATAAATTTCTACCATCCGGCCATTCGGTCCTGGCACGGAGCCTGTTACCATCATCAGATTACCTTCTTCATAAATCTTGGCAACCGTCAAGTTCTTTATTTTTGTCCGTTCATTTCCGGAACGTCCGGGCATCTTCATGCCTTTAAAAACACGAGAGGGATCAGAAGCCTGACCAATAGATCCGGGATGACGCTGCCGGTTATGCTGTCCGTGAGTAGCTTCACCAACACCACTAAAGTTGTGGCGCTTCATTACACCGGTAAATCCTTTTCCTTTTGATATTCCAACCACATCAACGCTACTACCAACAGTAAAAACATCCTCAGCATTGAGCTCATCACCTATGGCAAGATCTTCAAGGTCAAAGCCCTCAAATTCACAGACATATTGTTTCGGTCCGGTTCCGGCTTTCTCAAAATGACCTTGTTGGGGCTTAGCTGTTGCTTTTTCCCGCTTCTCAAAAGAAGCTATCTGCACAGCTTCATAGCCGTCATTTTCTTTTGTTTTTATCTGCGTAATCACGCAAGGCTGCACCTCAATGACGGTAACGGCGAAGTTCCGACCGCCTTCGTCAAAAATGTTGGTCATGCCTATTTTTTTACCAATTAAACCACTACTCATTGTTCAGCGCTTAAATTGTTACACTTTAATTTCTACATCAACACCAGAGGGCAACTCCAGC
>JAFGWN010000009.1 GCA_016937115.1 Balneolaceae bacterium
AAAATTGTAAAAGAATGGATTGAGCCGGGCATGGATCTGCAGCATAATCAGGCCCGTCACCTCGCATTTGAGCTTGGTCTCAAGGGCGACGCCTTTAAGCAGGGCGTAGACCTTATTTTAAAACTTTATAATTGCTACCAGGATACCGACGCCAGCCTCATTGAAGTCAACCCACTGGTGCTTACACCGAGCGATGATGTGTACGCCCTGGATGCAAAAATGACCTTCGACGACAACGCCCTATTTCGCCATAAGGATATCGAAGAGCTGCGCGACGAATCGGAAGAGAACCCCGTGGAGCTTGAAGCTGCAGAATTCGCGTTGAATTACATCAAGCTGGACGGCAACGTGGGCTGTATGGTAAACGGCGCCGGGCTGGCCATGGCTACCATGGATATCATCAAGCTTTCCGGCGGCGAACCGGCCAACTTCCTGGATGTAGGTGGCAGCGCCAATGTAAAGACGGTAAAAAACGGCTTCCGCATTATTCTGGAAGATCAAAACGTGAAAGCTATTCTGATTAATATTTTCGGCGGCATCGTTCGTTGCGACCGCGTAGCTAACGGCGTAATTGAAGCCGTTAAAGATCCGGATATTGCCGAAAAGGTGGAAAACGTGCCAATTATTGTACGGCTGCAGGGTACCAACGCTGAAGAAGCAAAAGAGATCATTGATAATAGCAACCTGAATGTTATCTCCGCAGTACTGCTCAAAGAAGCGGCTGAGGAAGTTTCAAAAGTGCTGGCTGCATAAAAAACCCAACTTATTTTCCAAGAGGCTTGGCGGGTTCATCCGGCAAGCCTTTTTTTATTGCGTCTGCTCGGAACCTGGGAGCTGGGCTCACCGTTGTATCGATGAACTTATCTCCGAATCCTTTTTAGTCATGAAGAAAATACTCCAGATCGCAAATGTACTCGCGCTCATTGCCACCATTACTATCAACTATACGGCAAGTGCCGGACTTGTAAGCGGCGTAACCATCGGCCAAATTTCCGACCAATACTCCACCTTAGTCACCCCTGCCGATTACGCATTTTCAATCTGGGGCGTTATCTATTTGATGCTTACTGCATTTGTTGTGTATCAAGCCCGCGGACTCTTTAAAAAAATTGAAGACAATGATTTTATCATGCAGGTCAGATGGTGGTTTGTTGTGAGCTGTGTAGCGAACTCTCTATGGGTTGTCACCTGGGTATTTGATTACACCGGCATTTCCGTATTAATGATGGCAATCCTGTTCTTTTCCCTCCTTAAGATTGTGGTCAACACAAATATGGAACGCTGGGATGCGCCCTTTCCAAAAATTTTGTTGCTCTGGTGGCCATTTTGCTTGTATTCGGGATGGATTACCGTAGCAATCATTCCCAATATTGCAGCTTACCTCACTAAAATCGGATGGAATGGATTTGGCCTAAGTGATCCTACATGGGCGATAATAATGATTACTGCGGCGGGAATCATCAACCTTTATATGATATGGACCCGCAATATGCGAGAATTTGCCCTGGTAGGAATTTGGGCGCTGATTAGTGTTGCCATCCGTCATTGGGGACTCTACCCCGGTATAGCGTGGACCGCCATTATTACTTCGATAATTCTATATATCAACATCAGCGTCCACGGGTATCAAAACCGGGACACCTCTCCCTACATAAAGTGGAAACAGATGCGAAACGCTACTAAATAAAAAGACATGCAAAACTTTAAGTTTCGCATGTCTATACGAGCATTAATCAAGACATAGGCTTGTTACTCTGCCGGGAAAGCCTTTTGCAATATCATCTAAATCACCCATGTAAGAATTAATTGGCCGCAGGTAATAGCTGTACCGATAATGCTTACGTGTCGGCAGGCGATACGGGGGCAACGCACGGGCGTTCGAGCTCCAGCTATGGGTGCCGCCCACGCCCTGCTGCTTGTAATCAAGGTTCACGGTGTAGAAGTCGCGCCGGGGAAGTTCATTCGTATGAGTCGCATCCTGTAAATCCTGCAGCGAATAGGGCCAGGCGCTGACGCTCAGTTTGGGTCGCGCATCGGGATTTTCCGACCATTTAAATTTCCAGTTTCCATCAAGTGATTGGTGGTGAACCGAGTGGTATTAATGCCCACTGTCAGCTAAGGATGATCCTATATCCGGGTACGAAATAAAATCTGTGCGTGCCGGTTCTTTGTTGGTGCCAATAATTTGCGGATTGTCCCAGTCCGGCAAACCTGAAAGGGAATATTGCGCCTGAGCATGTTGATTAGTAAGTATAAATAAAGAAAAGACAAAAAGACATGAGGCCGCTTAAATCGTTTCATCCGAATTAAACTAATGAATTTTCGATATCACTAACATTTTATGGGATATAAATAATCGAATCAACAACCTTATGAAGGTCAGTTCCTGTGTTCCATCAGTTCTGACTGTATTTTCTTGTAGTAGTTTTCGTACTCCGAAACCATCTTATCCATGTCGAATTTCTCGGCATTTTTCCTGGCTTTCATGGACATTCTTTTATGCTTTTTAGGATCACTCAGAATTTCAACCCCATATTTACCCATTGCGTCGGTGTCACCCAGATCGCAGAGATAACCGGTTTCCCCATGGATATTCACTTCGGGCAGCCCGCCAATATTGGAACTAATAACCGGCACGCCGCATCCCATTGCCTCTAGGGCTGCCAGGCCGAAGGTCTCCGAACCGGATGGTATCACAAAAAGGTCAGCAATAGACAACACCTCTTCTACCTGCTCCTGCTTGCCTAAAAACCGTACCTGATCGCATATTCCGAGTTCGCGGCAACGCTGCTCAGCACGGTTGCGATCGGGGCCATCCCCCACCAACAGTAACTTCGCTTTAATACCATGTTCTAAGATATACGCAAACATGGTTACCACATCCGGTACGCGTTTCACTTCCCGAAAGTTGGAAACATGCACGATAATTTTTTCATCCTCGGGACTAATGGCCTTACGGAAATGCTCTTTATTAGTACGTTTAAAACGTTCCAGGTCAATAAAGTTGGGAATCACCGAGATCTCCTTCTCTATATCAAAACGCTCATATGTTTCTTTGCGCAAATATTCGGAAACGGCAGTAACCCCATCACTCTGGTTTATAGAAAAGTCGACGACAGATTTATAGCTTGGATCACTGCCCACAACCGTAATATCAGTCCCGTGCAAGGTGGTAATGATCGGCACGTGAGCGGCCTGTTCACCCAGAATCTGCTTGGCCAGGTAAGCGCTCGTGGCATGCGGGATGGCATAGTGTACATGCAGAATATCGATCCCTTCGTAGGAAATAAGATTGGCCATCTGGTTGGCCAGCGCCAAATCGTATGGGGGATATTCAAACAGCGGATACGACTGCAGATTCACCTCATGATATGAAATGTTGGTTTGAAAAGTATCGAGCCGGGCAGGCTTGGCGTAGCTGAGTATGTGCACTTGATGATCGCGCCGCGCAAGTCCCTTTGCCAGTTCCGTTGCAATTACACCACTGCCCCCGAAGGTGGGATAACAGACTATTCCTATATTCATAAATAATGGCTAAAAAATGATAATGATTAAAGCGCTGCCTGCTGCACCGCTCATAACTATTACGCTATAAACACAAAATTATTCCGCCTTAAATTCCTTAATTATGGCATTAGGTGCAATGCAAGTTAACTGTTATATTTAAAGGCTTATATTGCTAATAAAATAACAGCATTCTCGCGTTATGGCAGGACATTCCAAATGGTCGAATATAAAACATAAAAAGGCCAAAGAAGACAAAAAGCGGGCTAAAATATTTAACAAGCACCTCCGCGAAATTACAGTAGCGGCGCGGGAAGGAGGGGGGGATCCAGAGATGAATCCCCGGCTGGATACCGCTATCAACAATGCCAAGAGTGACAATGTGCCCAAGGATAATATTGAACGGGCCATCAAAAAAGGTACGGGAGAACTTGATGAGGGAGAAGGCCGCTACGAAGATGCTACCTATGAAGGATACGGCCCCGGCGGTATCGCCTATTTTATTGAAGTAACTACCAACAACTATAACCGAACGGTCGGTGAGATCCGCCATATTTTTTCAACCTTCGGCGGAAACTTAGGGACCGACGGTTCCGTAGGATACCTGTTTGAACAGAAAGGAATGATTCGCATCCCTATTGACGGCCAAGATGAGGAAGAGTTCATGCTTGAAGCCATTGACGCCGGTGCCGAGGACATTGAAACAGGTGATGATTTTTTTGCTCTTACTACGGGTCGTGAAAGTATGTACAAAGTGCGCGATAACCTGAAAGACCAGGGCCATGAAATTGAATCCGCTGAGCTTGTGCGTATTCCCTCAACCGAAGTAAAAGTTGATGAGCAAACGGCCGAGTCAAACTTTAAGCTGATGTCGGAGTTCGATGACAACGACGATGTATCGAATGTTTTTACCAATATGAAGATGGATGAAGAGACGCTGGCGATCGGTGAACAGATCGACTAATTTTTTTTACAATTTGTAATAGTTTTGTTGCGTTGAAATAGAAATTATGGATTGGATGAAATTAATAACGGGTCTATCATGAAATATATTTTCACCTTTGTTCTGGCTTTATTTCTTGTCGGCACTTCCCTGGAAGACGCCCGAAAAGCCAACGATGCCTATGAAAAGGGCAACTATGAAAAGGCGATAACGCTCTACAAACAAGCAATTCAGGCCAATTCCCAAAATGCCAAACTTTACTTTAATCTAGGGAACGCGCTGGCAAAAAATGGTTCAACCGAAGAAGCTGTCCGCTATTTTGAGCAGTATAAGCAGATGACTGACGATCCAGCCGAAAAAGCGAAAGCCGATTACAACATTGGAAACATCTATGCCCAGAACAAAAAATGGGGCAAAGCCACGCAGTATTACAAAAATGCAATGCGCCGTCAATCGGATGATATAGACGCCAAACACA
>JAFGWN010000091.1 GCA_016937115.1 Balneolaceae bacterium
CGGTGAATCGTTTATTCATCCCAAACCTGTAGCAATTAAGGAACAGGTAAGCGAATTTGTAAAAGAGCACCGTTCGTATATTGAAGAAAGGGGCTTTACACTCGAATCATCCGTCCCGGAAAATTGTCCCCGGGTGATGCTTGACGAGCACAGCCTCGATACCATTCTCCGAAACCTGACCAATAATGCTATTAAATACAGCAATAGCCACAAGTTTATTGGCATTTATCTTTCCCATAAAGGCAAAGATGTAATCTTGCAGATTAAAGACCGGGGAATTGGATTGTCAAAGAAGTCAATCAATCATATATTTGAAAAGTTCTATCGTGTGGAAGATACGCTTACAGCAGAAACCAAAGGCTATGGTCTGGGCCTTTCTATTGTTAAAAATCTGGTTGAGCTAAATGGAGGAACCATCAGCGTAACAAGTAAAGAAGGCAAAGGCTCAACGTTTACCGTAACATTTCCCGTTATTACCGAAGAAGAAACCGACCAGAACGAGGCAAAAAATCCAACTAAAATTAAGCAACACTACGAAATCAGCACCTGATTATGTCAACTGAAGCAAAAAAAATACTCATCGTTGAAGATGAACCCAGCCTAATTTTTACCCTGCAGGATACGCTCGAAAATGAAGGGTACAATACATTTATCGCCAAAGAAGGCGGCAAGGCTATTGAGATTGTAAAAAAAGAAAACCCCGATCTGCTCATCCTGGATTTGATGCTTCCCGGCATTAGTGGTTACGATGTGTGTGAAAAAGTGCGTGAGCTCAATTACACCTTTCCCATCATTATGCTTACAGCCCGGGATCAGGAAATTGATAAGGTGACTGGTTTGAATATCGGTGCAGACGATTACATGACTAAGCCCTTCGGTGTAAAAGAACTGCTTGCACGTATTCAGGCGCGATTACGTCGCTCCGAAACGTATGCCAAAGGCAAGCCGGTTAATGAAATTGACCTTGATCCGGTTCATATCAACCTCAAAAATGCAACAGCCGAACACCCCGAGAAGGGAGAAGTTGATTTAACGACCCGCGAAGTAGAACTCATCCGGTATTTATACGCGAATGCGAACAGCCCGGTCAGCCGCAGTGACCTGCTCGAGAATGTATGGCGGTACGAATACAGTACGAATACGCGAACGGTTGATGTGCATGTATCGAAGCTGCGATCAAAAATTGAAGTGAATCCTGATGACCCCAAATATCTTGTAACCCTGCACGGCGTGGGCTATATGCTAAAGATAAGCTAACTTTCCAGCATTTTGGAAGGTGCCAAATCACGGATATATTGCACAAAGTTCTTTATTTGTGATTCCAGCAGCTGTTGCTGAAAAGCATCGCGTATCCCCTCCTCTTCATCAAAATTTTTGTGAACGCGGGAAATGAAAACACGTTCTGGAAACACATGGGCATTTCGGTACCCCACAACCTGCTGCAGCTGCTCCACCGCACGCAATGCCCCAAAAGCTCCATTTGCTTCCCCGACAAAGCAAACCGGCTTTTTACTTAATGACTCAGGAAATGGCAGATAATCGATGAAAAGCTTTAAAATGCCGGGATAACCCCCGTTATATTCAGGGCACACAATTACAAGTCCATCTGCTTTTAAAAGTGGGGCCACAAAAGATTCGACGGCATCGATATCGTCACCATACGGTCCTCCTGCCACCTCATCAATCGGGAAATCCTGCAAATCAATGATACCCGGATCCGTATCCAGCTCGGCATACTGCTTTTGCAAATACCGCGATACCCGCAAAGCATTCGAATTGGAGCGATCAGTACCGCTGATAATCTCAATGTTAATCATTCTTTTTTTTCGGTTGATTGGTACGCTTTTTTAATTTTCTGCAAACGCTCCCACAAGGTGTTTTCTCTGCCAATCGTTCCGGGTTGAAAGGCTTCCAGATTCACATCATCTGGCAGGTACTGCTGCTGCACCCAGTGATGAGCAAACGAGTGCGGATATTTATAATCATCAGAAGCATTCTTTACATCAAGGTACCGTGCCTGTTTGGAGTTGGCTGTTTTATCCTGCAATGCAGGCGGCACGGGACCAATTCCACTTTTCTTAATTTCACTTCGCACTGTAAATATGGCCCCGGTACTGTTGCTTTTCGGTGCAAGGGAAAGATAGATGCATGCATGTGCCAAGAAATAAAGTCCTTCGGGCATACCACATTTTGTGAACGCCTCGTGTGCCGCATTTACCAGCGACAGCGCATGCGGATCAGCCAGTCCTACATCTTCGGAAGCCAAAATAAGCATGCGTCGAAAAATAAAGTTGGGATCATCTCCACCCTCAAGCATGGCCGCCATCCAGTACAGTGCGGCATCAACATCCGACCCGCGCATCGATTTTATGAAGGCCGATGCATAATGATAATGTTCATCACCGCCCGCCTGGTAGCGCACGCTTCGTTTTTGAATACATTCCCTGGCAATATCATGGGTAATATGAATAGTCCCGTCTTCGGCGGGCTCACTGGAAAGAACCGCTACTTCAAGTGCGTTCAATGCGTTGCGAATATCACCGCCGGCGTAATCAGCCAGGTGGTGAATAGCATCGTCGGTTACTTCTACATCTTTTTTGCCAAGACCGCGCTTTTCATCTTCGAGTGAGCGATGAATCATCGTTTTTACATGATCGATCGTTAAATCATACAGTTCAAAAAGCTGACAGCGAGAAAGTAAAGGATTCACCAGTGAATAAAATGGGTTTTCGGTGGTAGCACCGATCAGCGTTATAATTCCTGATTCCAGATGGGGCAGCAGCGCATCTTGCTGGGCTTTATTCCAGCGGTGAATCTCGTCGACAAAAAGAATGGTTTTGCGACCGTTCATCTGCTGAACGGTCTCTGCTTTTGCCACTACGTTGCGAAGATCCTTTATTCCATCCAGAACGGCATTCAAGACCACAAATTCAGCATTAATTTCCCGCGATATAACATGCGCCAGGGTTGTCTTCCCCGAGCTGGGTGGACCATAAAAAATGAGCGAACCAATTACCCCGCTTTCAATCATCCGACGCAGCATTTTACCTTCACCCACAATATGATTCTGTCCCACAAACTCTTCCAGCGAATGCGGACGCATCCGGGTAGCCAGCGGCTCGTGAGGGTTTGCTATATCTTTCCCTTTTCCCCCGGAATTGCCAGACGTGTCATCAAACAAGTTCATAACTAATTTTGAATGCTAAATATTGAATTAAATAATCCAATTGGCCTTTGCAAAGGTTTTAACACTCAAAATTAACCATTACAATGGTAAATTGTCGTGCTTCTTTTTGGGTATGGAGTCCACTTTGTTTTCGCTGATCGCAAGCGCCCGGATAAGCTTTTTCCGCGTTTCATTCGGCAGAATAACATCATCAATATACCCACGTGCTGCTGCTTTGTATGGATGTGCAAACTCTTCTTTGTAATAGTCGATAAGTTCTTGCTCTTTCGCTTCGGGATCATCGGCCGCCGCAATTTCCTTACGGAAAATAATCTCAACAGCGCCCTTGGGACCCATTACGGCAATCTCGGCCGTCGGCCACGCCACATTATAATCAGCCCGGATATGCTTCGAGTTCATCACATCGTATGCTCCGCCGTAGGCTTTACGGGTGATAACTGTCATTTTGGGTACGGTCGCCTCACAGAAAGCGTACAGCAGTTTGGCCCCGTGTTTAATGATTCCACCCCACTCCTGATCGGTGCCGGGCAAAAACCCGGGGACATCTTCAAACACGACCAGTGGTATATTGAATGCATCACAGAAACGGACGAATCGGGCGCCTTTCAGTGAAGCATCAATATCAAGCACGCCCGCAAGCGACAAGGGTTGATTCGCCACAATGCCAACGCTTCGTCCATCAAGACGGGCGAAACCTACGATGATGTTATCAGCATAATGTTCGTGCACTTCCATAAATGAGTCGGCATCAACGATACCCTCAATGGCATCTTTAATGTCGTAAGGTTTATTGGGGCTTTCGGGTACTAAATCGTCAAGTGCTTTGGCTTTTGCCGAGTCTGGTTTTTTAGGCTCCGCTTTTGGCGGTTTTTCTTCACAGTTCTGCGGGATATAGCCATACAATTTCCGAATTTCACGCAGGCAAATAGCATCATTCTCCTCGGCAAAGTGAGCAACACCCGATTTGGTGCTGTGCGCACTGGCGCCTCCCAGGTCCTCAGAGGTCACCTCTTCGTGGGTTACCGTTTTCACTACATTCGGTCCGGTTACAAACATGTAGCTGCTGTTCTTCACCATAAAAATGAAGTCGGTCAAAGCCGGGCTGTACACCGCACCACCGGCACAAGGACCCATCACAGCGGAAAGCTGCGGAACTACCCCGGAAGCCATACTGTTGCGCCAAAAGACTTCGGCGTAGCCGCCCAGTGACGATACCCCTTCCTGGATACGCGCACCGCCGGAATCATTCAGCCCGATGACCGGCACACCGTTTTTCACCGCCAAATCCATCACTTTGCAGATCTTTTCGGCATGTGTCTCCGAAAGGGAGCCGCCAAAAACCGTGAAATCCTGACTAAAAACATAAACGGGACGGCCGTGAATGGTACCGAAACCTGTTACTACTCCATCACCGGGAATACGGTTTTCATCAAGCCCGAATGCTTTGCTGCGATGCGTTACAAATGGATCAATTTCCTCAAAAGAGTCGTTATCAAGCAGCAGATCGAGCCGTTCCCGGGCCGTTAGCTTGCCCTTGTCGTGCTGCTTTTTGATGCGTTTTTCGCCTCCGCCCTTTTTTGCTTCTTCCCGTTTTTTCTTAAGCCGCTGAACTTTTTCGTTTGCTGCCATTCAATTCTGTTATTTATTACTGGTTTTCTTGTCTAAAAAATAGGTTTGCAGCCGATCGGTAAAATCGACGGCCGGCTCGGAATAAATGTCAATCATATTCCGCCTAAAAATATTTTTTTCAATTTGTTTGCTGGCACTTTTCCAATTATCCTGCCGGGCAATTTCGCGAAGCGATTCTTCATACGCCTGCTCCGAGCCCCCAAACAATTCCTGCACATAGTATGACCGTTCACTTTCCAGCAGTTTTTCAAGGTTCTGCTTCTCTTCAGCTACATGATCGTTTTCTGTTAAATCAATTATGGGTTCGTCAAGATATTCATCATCATAGAGCGGCTCATCTGCAAGATCTTCTATCTGGTCGTTTTCATCCTCATCTGCATCCAAAAAGTTTTGCCAAATAACCGAATCTTCATTCTCTTCTTCGGCGGTTTCAGAAGCTTCGTTTGGTGTATCTATTTCGGGTTGATCGTTATCCAAATCCGTTTTCTGCTCTTCATCGCTGTCTACAAACATTTGATTCAGAGGTGCCTTCTCTTCTTCGGGCTCTTCTTTTTTTTCACCCTGCAATGCCTGTTCAGCCTGTTGTGTACTTTCAGGAATATCGCCATTTACAGCCTTTTTCCTTACCGGTTCTTCCTCAACATGGATTTCATCCTCTTCTGAATCCTCTTCCTCCTCATCAACTTGCCCTTCTTCATCAGAAAAATCAGAAAACACGTTTCCCACCGATTGTTCTTCGACATGTTGATCTTCTTCTGGCTGCTTATCGGTCGCCTCAATATCGTTACCATTTTCAGAAGCCGTCTCTACATTAAAATCCTGTTCTTGTTGTATTTCTTTTTCCGGTTCTGCGGTTCGTTCGCCAGAGAACAGTTCAGACTGATCGGGTTCATAGCCCTCATAATTCAGCATTTTGGGTGATGACAGTATCTCAATAAACGTTGCCCGTGAAATATCTTCATTCATCAAATCGAACTTTCGGGCAATGCGGGGCCGCTTCTTGTCTTCAAAAAAGAGACGAAAGATATTGGTATCAATACTGTTACCAGCTAATGAAAAGAGCGGATCCAGCATTTGCGCCCACTGCAACGGTGTATATTGATAGGTAATTTTTTCATCGACCTGAATAACAATTCGTTTACAGTGCTCCCGGTCGAGCTTCTCTTTATTCTTTCGCTCCATAAAGGTTGTTAGCACACGGGTAAAATGAGGATAGACAACCAGCAGCTCAGCCCGTTCGTTCAACTGTTCGGCTGTCAACACCTCTTCTCCGCCGAACAGAATTTCCGGAATGCTTTTACGCGGCTGGATCAGTATTTCTACTACATCAGCTACAGCCGTTTCAATCACAGCGCGTGCATAGCTGGCCGGCAACTGAACTTCGGCATGAATGGCATTTAAAAATCGCTGCCACGACTGCTGCACGGCATCCGACTGCGTATTGGCCCAGTCGGTTTTGGGCAACACCATCGATTCATCAAGATTCCATTGCAGTTCAATATGGATACGGCGAATCAAAAATGGAGGGAACCCATATTCATCCAGATTCTGAATCTGGTAGAAGTTTTCATTCTCAGGCAGCTGTGAAACAAGCTGGTTGGTAATTTGTCGAATTAATCGGTCCATAATAATTGTTTTGGAATATATAGTCTGGAAGCTGGCATTACAACAATTCTTAATGCGAAAACCGTACAAAGTTTCTTAAATTTACCCAAATTATTTTCTCCAGCTTAAAATCTGTATTAATTGAACCACTTGCACTTTCGCACTTACAACCTGAGCAAGCGCTTTGGTAGCAATCGGGTATTTGATGATATCAACTTCCGGTATGCCCAGGGGGTACTGGGCATTGCGGGTTCTAATGGGTCCGGGAAATCTACCCTGTTGCAGTGTCTGGCAGGGCTGATTCGCCCTTCCTCGGGCCGTGTGGAATGGTACAAAAAAGAACAGAATATTAATATTCAAAAATTGAAGAACAGGCTGGGATATGCGGCGCCGTATATTAATTTGTATGAAGAGTTAAGTTCCCGTGAAAATCTTGATTTTCTTATGCAGCTTCGAAAGCAAGCGAATCCTTCCCAAAAGGTTGATGCCGCATTGGAGCAAGCGCAAATTACGCATCTTGCCGATCAGCTGTTTGCTAAGCTTTCAACCGGGCAACAGCAGCGGCTGCGGCTGGCTGCAGCTATTGTTCATCAGCCCGATGTATTATTTCTGGATGAACCAGGCTCCAACCTCGATGAAAGCGGACGAACACTCATTCAATCGCTGGTTTCTGAATTCAAAGAAGCAGCAAAGATGGTAATTATTGCATCCAATAATCCTGAAGAGCTGGAATTGTGTGATGCGGTTTATTCGGTACAAAAAGAGACAGAAATTTATTAATACTCTGAACGCTTCTACCCATCTGCTCTTTTTTCAGCCAAAGATGACACCTCACACTGCTCACCGCGGCAGCATTCTTCCACATTGATGCCGCACCGGCTGCACTGTCCGTGGCCGTGCACCCATACAATCGGTGCTTCTGTTCCGCAATACGCGCATCGGCGACTTTCTTTGTTGTTTTTTACAGATTCAGATGTCATCATTTACTAAACTACAGAAAAAATAATTATACATCCATATCATCACGAATAAGTAATAATACTGCACCATGCGGTACAATCAGGTATTTTTCATGTTCAAATTCAATTTCGTGTGCTTTACCCTTCAAAAAAATGGCCAAATCTCCCTCCCGGGCCTGCATGCCGATGTATCGGGTTTGGCTTGCATCATCTTTCCATGACTCATCAATTTCCTGAGACGGTATCGGATAGCCCGGTCCTGTTTTCACCACATAACCGCTTTGTATCTCCTCTTTTTCTTTGACGGTGGCGGGCAGCACCAGTCCACTTTGGGTTCGTACCTCCATATCACGTGGTTTGATGAGCACGCGATCGCCAACGACAACAAATTTTTCAACAGAGTTTAGATAATCCTGAATCATTTAGTAGCAATGCCTTTGATTTGAAATTATACATAAGATACAGTTGTAACTACAGAATATGAACTTTTTATACCGATGCATCGTACCATAAAAAAGATATCGTAAAGCTTAATTTTCCATTTAAAACTTTTACCGCTATGGATATGACAAATAAAGTGTGCCTGGTTACCGGTGCTAATTCCGGCATCGGAAAGGAAACAGCTAAAACACTGGCCGGGCTGGGGGCATTTGTGGTTATGCTGTGCCGAAATGAAGAAAGAGCAGAACACGCCAGACAAGAAATTATTGGGCAGACCGGGCATACAGGCGTTGAGGTAATACTCGCTGATTTAGCCCACCAGTACGATATACACCGGGCTGCCGAGCAGTTCAGAGAAAAATTTGAAGCTCTTGATGTGCTCATCAACAATGCAGGCATCATTCCCGCCAAGCGGGAAGAGACCCCGGAAGGCATCGAAAAAACACTGGCGATTAATCATCTTGGTCCTTTTTTACTTACCAACCTATTGATGGAACAACTTAAAAATGCAGATCACGCGCGCATCATCAACGTAGCTTCGGAAGTTCATCGGCTGGGAGCTCCCATTTTTGACATCAACAACCTACAGCTGCAAACGAGGTACTCTCCCATGAAAGCCTATGGGCTTTCAAAATTATGCAATATTATGTTTACACATGAACTGGCAAAACGGCTGAGCGACACTACGGTTACAGCTAATTGCCTTCATCCCGGAGTGGTAAACACCCGGCTTGCCAGCGACGCCAGCTGGCTGATGAAGCTGTTTTATTTTATTGGTACTCCCTTTATGCGATCGCCCAAAAAGGGCGCGCAAACGTCGCTTTACCTGGCTATATCAGATGAAGTTAGCGGTATAAGCGGACAGTATTTTAAAAACAAACAGATTACCGCTCCTGCTTCGATTGCATTTGATGATGAGCTTACAGAGAAATTGTGGAAAAGAAGTGAAACCCTGACCGGGCTGAACTAAAAAAACCAAAAACGCTTGAAACGGATAATTTTTGAGCGGCGTGCCAATTTTTTGAAAATATCCTCAGTCGATTCAACCTCCTGCAGACTAATGTTTAACTCATCAAGCGTTTTTTTGTAGTCTTCAACGCCCAGATTCTTCAAAAAAAGTGAAAGTTGTTTGCGATCATACCGACGGTAGTTGTCCTCCAGTACTGTTATAATTGACTCCCATTGCTGTGGCCGGGCCGATAACTCAATAGCCAGACCAATAGCATTCTCAGGAATAGGCTCTTTCAGGCAGTTATCAAGGCGATCTTCCAGGCGATCGGGAACCGGTTCGGTGCGTAAAATTTTAGGGCCGCGATGCTCATCATTCGCTTTGGGAAAGTAACTTTTCCACATGGCATTGGTAGACGGATGATGATAATAGACCTCCCAACTTTCACTATCCTTGCGAAGCTGGGTCATTTCACGTATTAGTGAAACCTGTCTGTTGTGATCTAAAACATACATGGAACCTACTCTTTGTTTACTCTTATCTCCTTAAACCCATATAATTCAGAATGGTTCCCTTAAAAAATTATCCCACTCTCCGGCATATCCCACATACCCATTAAATTTGATTACGGCCCAGCGTAATAATTTTTTCTACACTTCGCTTAATAAAACTTCGGCGTTCCCAGTGGCTTTTATCAATAGCTTCAGCATGTTCAAGGTCATCCTCAAAATTACTGATTAGCTCTGTTGCCAAAGCCTCATTGATACAAACCAAATTTATCTCGTCATCTTTGAGCATTGACCGGTGATTAAAATTAGCCGAACCGATGCAGCTCACCATCCGATCTATAACAATAGCTTTAGAATGAAACATCGTTTTCTGGTAATACCAAAGCTTAACTCCGCCTTCAAGCAGTTCTTCAAACGTTTCTTCACCGGCTAACCTTGCCAGTCGTTGATCGTTATATTTTCCCGGCATCATAATCTGCACCTCAACCCCGCGATCAACAGCCTCAGACAGCAGTTGCACCATCTGTCTATTGGGATTAAAATAGGCCGTCGTGATGTAAATACTTTCTTGTGCAATACGTATTAAAGTTTGATACAGCATCACAATATCACTCCAGCGGACCGACGCTGTTGTCCGGACAGCCTGAATCATAACATCATCATTTTCTGAGAGTGGTTCCCGATCATCCCGCTGCCAGTCCGGTTGAAGAGGCAGATAGCCTTCCGTTTCGACCCAATTTTCCATAAAGGCCGCCTGCAAACCACTTACGGCACTTCCGGTAATTCTGAAATGCGTTTCCCGCCATTCGGAAGGATCACGGGCATCGCCTTCCCATTCCCTGGCAATGCCCACGCCGCCGGTAAAGCCAATTTCACCATCACAAATAAGTACTTTGCGATGCGTACGGTTGTCGGTTTTCCACACCTTCCAGCGAGAAAGCGGACGGAACCATTTAAGCTCAACCCCGGCATCGGTCATCAAATCAGCCAAGCCTTCTGCCATAAAGGCCGCACCATAGCAGTCCAATATAACCCGGACTTTTAGCCCTTCTTCGGCTTTCTTTGCAAGAGCATGGGCAAAATCTTGTGCAGCCTTGCCGGTCCAGTATACAAACGTTAAAAAATCGATCTGACGCTCAGCGTTATTGATAGCTTCGAGCATGGCCGGGAAAATTTCTTTCCCGTTTACCAGTACATCAACCGCATTATGTTCGGTGAAAGGTATGCCCAGTGTATTTTCGAGCACATGCCGGTATTGATCTCGGGTTTTCATCTTTTGCACAAAAAATTTTTGTCAAATTATTTACGAGAGGCAAGTATAAAAAAAGGGCCTCCCGGCCTTTCGATTCTTAATTTATCTTTTTCTGTTAAGCTCCACGCCGCCCGGTGATCAAAGAAATTAAAAATATCACGATAAAGACGACGAAGAGGATTTTTGCAATCCATGCAGCAGTACCTGCTAATGCTCCAAAACCCAAGACTGCAGCTATAATTGCAATGACTAAAAATATAATGGCCCATCGTAGCATACTAACACCTCATGTTGGTTTATTTAAAGGTTTATTTTTTACTCTCCCTTGGATGTCATTAAGATGACGACTCCAATTAAAATAACAACACCCGAAATGATTATCGGCATGATGCTTCCCGTACTTTCCGCGACTTCAGCACCACCAATGCTGACACTTCCCGTATTATTCATATACTCAATGGTGGTATAGATTAAGGCAATAAGGCCCCCGACGGAAAAAATAGCTCCAATTGTTTTTTTCATAACACCTCAATGATTATTTGATATTTTATTACAACTACCTTTTTCCAGTTTAATAAAAAAAAGTTCCTTTTCAAATTTACACCAACCTTAAATAAAAAAGGCTTCTATCCGTAAAGATAGAAGCCTTTGGGAATGTCGGGACGACAGGATTTGAACCTGCGACCTCACGACCCCCAGTCGTGCGCGCTACCGGGCTGCGCCACGTCCCGAATTGTGAGTGCCAAATATAGTGTGGAAACAGGCTAAACTCAACCTGTTTGAACATATTAAAATATCATTCCACTAATCTCCGCCATCCGTAACAGCACTAAAAAATAAAGGTTATGTCTACCGCCTGACCTATTGGATAATAAGATTGCTAAACCATTATCTATGTGCCGCAGCCGTTTCCCGGCTGATAAATAACAGGCCGAATAAAGACACCTTAATTTTTTGAAATTTAGGATATCCTTCGATCCATCATTCTACAATTTGCAGCTTGCACCAAAGTCTTTCTGGGGGGAAGAAAACCAGCAAATAAAGGTCAATAAATTAATAGTGATACTATAATGACTGGCAGAGTTCTATCAATACGCCGTTATTATCTCTCGGATGCACAAATGCTACCAGCTTATTATCGGCTCCTCTGCTCGGCTCATCAGAAAGCAGTGTAAACCCCTCTGTCTGCAGGCGTTTCATCTCTGCCCGAATATCATCTACTTCGAAAGCAACATGATGCATGCCTTCTCCTCTTTTTTCCACATATTTTTTAATGACAGAATCATCAGCAGTAGCGCCAAGCAGTTCCACTTTCGATTCACCCGTCTTAAAAAATGCTGTCTCCACTTTTTGACCTTCAACGACTTCCCGCTTATAACAGTCGGTATTAAGGAGTTTTTCATAGGTTGATATCGCCGCTTCCAAATTTTCTACCGCAATGCCGATGTGATCAATATGTTTCATGTTTTCACGATCTATGATGCAGGTCTTAGAACACAGGTATTCTACATCCTGCAATCTGCATCTAAGATTTATTGGTTATTAGAAAGACTAATGTACTTCAGCGAATTCACTCCATCAAGTTCGAGCAGCGGCTGCAGTTCATCATCCGTCATTTCTTTATCAACGGAGACTGCTGTTACCGCATTAGAGCCTTTATGTGAACGGCCTAAGCTGAGCGAAGCAATATTGATATCCTGCTTGGCCAGTGCACTACTCACAGCAGCCAGCATGCCGGGCTTGTCAATATTTGTGTACAGAATGATTTCGCCCTCCAGCCGCAACTCAATGCCAAAGCCATCAATTTCAACAATACGATAATCATCATCGCCAAAAACGGAGGCTGCGACCTTGTTAAAGGCTGCACTGCCGTCCAGCCGAATTGTAATCAAATCATGAAATGTTTGCGTGCCGGGCGATGTCGTTTCCTTTATTTTAAATCCCAATTCATCGGCATACACCCGCGCATTAATAAGGTTGACCGTTTCACTAACGTGACTTGAAAGCATCCCTTTAAGAATGGAATCGGTAAGGACATCGGCAAATCGGGCGCAATCACCTGAAAACTCGAAATCAAATTCGTTGGCATGCTCAGGCACCAGCTGAATTACCATGCTGCCCAGTTTCTCGGCCAGACCAAGATATGGCTGAACCTCTTTGTTGGTCGTTAGTGCAATGGATTTGCCGTTCAAACTGCCTTTAAAACTTTTGCCTTCAAACGCATCCGCCATTTGCAGTGCAATCTGTTCGGCAACCTTTTCCTGTGCTTCTTCGGTTGAAGCGCCGAGGTGTGGTGTACAAATAATCTGCGGATGCCGAAGCAGTTCTGCAAGCTCTTTGCCCGGCGGCTCACTGGAATATACATCCAGGGCAATACCGGCAACCGGACCGTCATCAATAAGTGCTGCAAGATCTTCTTCATTTAAGATATCCCCACGTGCGCAGTTGACGAGACGAACTCCCTGTTTGAGTTTATCGGCATTCTTCCGTGAAATAAGCCCTTTTGTTTTTTCCGTAAGCGGTGTATGTACAGTAATAAAATCACTATTCGCCAACAGGTCGTCCAATTCTACCAGCTCTATGCCCATTTTACCCGCCTTTTCCTGTGATGAAAACGGGTCAAACGCTTGAATATTCATCCCAAACTCCTGCATGCGCCGGGCCACTTCCGACCCGATTTTACCCAGGCCAATGATGCCCAGTGTTTTGCCATACACCTCAGCCCCCATATATTTTTTGCGATCCCATCCACCCGACTTTACTTTTTCCACTGATTGCGGAATATTCCGCGACAGGGCCAAAATCATTCCACATGTGTGCTCCGCAGTAGAAATAGTATTGCCATCGGGCGTATTCATCACCAGCACGCCATGTTCAGTAGCCGCAGGGATATCAATATTATCAACGCCTACGCCCGCACGGCCTATGACTTTTATTTTTTTTGCCGCCTTAATAAGCTCTGCAGAAACCGTCGTGGAACTGCGCACCACGATGCCATCATAATCGGGGATCTCTTCGAATAGCTGCTCTTTACTTAAGCCGGTTTTTCGAACGGCCTCAATACCGCGGTCCGCAAATATTTGTTCGCAAGCAGGATCAACATTATCTGCTAATAATACTTTAAATGCCATAATTTTTACTCTAAGTTAAATTTAAAACCTTTAGGGTTATCTCCCGCAATCCCCCCCTTTCGAGAGACATTTTAATATCCTGAAAATTCGGTGATTATTGACTGGATCTCATTCACACCGGTCTTCTTTTCGGCGGAGGCAATCATCACAGGCACTTCAATATTCATCTCGCTTAGAATACGCTGCAACCGAAATTTGGATTGATTTTGCTTATTACGGGAA
>JAFGWN010000092.1 GCA_016937115.1 Balneolaceae bacterium
CACCCAACTGGCGATCGACCGCAGATGGTGTTCCACCCCTGACCCACGGGCCGATTACCATCGGAAAAGTTTCTTCGGCTATCCGCAGTTGCAGGCCTTCGGCCACAACCTGTGCTGCCTGACCTGACTTTTGTATCACGTATTCACTGTTGGTATCACCGGTTGCCAGTGGCGATAACGAAGCTTTCAATGAGGAAACGGGTTCGTCATTTTTGGGCTGATTGATAATCTTTGCGCCCTGCGCCACGACTACCAAACCCCATGATTTTTTACCCACCATTTTATTTTTCAGGTGTGTTGCCACATTTCTCAAATCCACCGGAATTTCAGGAATCAGCACTGCATCGGCAGCAACGGCAATACCGGCTTGTAAGGCAATCCATCCGGCTTCCTCGCCCTGCACCTCGACCACTGCAATTTTATGGGCGGCCTTTGCTGCCAAACGCGCACGGTCGAGCATTTCGATGGTAAAAGTAAGCGCAGTGTTAAACCCGAATGACACCGAAGTTGAAGCAATTTCGTTTTCGATGGAACGCGGGACACACACTGCATTCAATCCTTTTTTGTGAAGCTGGTAAAGAATACTCAATCCCTTTCCGCCTACTATCGAAATTACAGCATCAATTTTTTCGGCTTTTAATTTTTCAAGTAACTCATCCGACATGTCCACTTCCTCCACCATTTCCAGTTCATTGATGGTGCGCACATTGAACGGATCTATCCGGGCCGACTGGCCGAGAACACTGCTTGTGTTTGGATCCATATTCAATACAGAGGGATCGATTTGAAATAATCCTCCGTTGGAGTATTTTTCGGGATGAAGCAAGCCTTCAAATCCATCGCGGATGCCTACCAATTCCCAGCCCAATTTGCCGGCGGCAAGCGAAGCGCCTGCAACCACGGCATTTATTCCGGGAATGTAACCGGCGCCTACCATAATGGCAACGCGTTTTTGTCCTGTATCTTTAATCATAGTTTATTTTATTGAATTGATTGATTGTTTTTTGTTTTTATGAAACCAGCGGTTTCAAATGTTAATAGAAAAGAAGATTATATCGTCATATTCGACCCCGGCTGGGGTCGTACATTCTATTATTGCAAATTTTTCTATAAACATTTGACCTCTCCGAGGTCATGTAATGCTCTTGAAAAAAAGTAAGGCATGTCACATTCGCCATGCCCTACCTGTAATTATTCAAATTTCCATTCTATTCGCAACGTTGCAGGGTACGATCGATGATTTCGTTTTGTACACCCACATGCAGCTTGGTAAAGAACGCGCTAAAACCTGCTACCCTGACCACCAGGTCGCGGTATTTTTCGGGGTGCTTCTGGGCATCCCTTAGGATTTCAGTATTCAGTATATTGAACTGAATGTGGTATCCACCGTTATCAAACAGGGTCTTGAGCAGACGCAGTACATTATCCCTGCCTTTACGGGTGTCGAGCTGATCGGGCGGGAGCTTCATATTCATGTGTGTTGCGCAATATGCAACTGCATCAATACCTTTTGCTCCAGACATCACCAATGCAGTTGGTCCGTTTACGTCGGTTCCCGGCATGGCCGAGATACTTCCATCGGTGAGTGCAACGCCGGCCTTCTTGCCGTTCGGCAGCGCCCCGCACACCATACCAAAGGGGTTGTGGCCACTCTTGGTATAAGCATCGAGTGAGGTCTTGATGTCCTTGCTGATGTAGTTGCCACCGCCATCCACATTACTAAACGCTTCCAGGATGGTGTTGTAAACCCGGCGGACGAACCTGTTTACTTCGGGGATATCGTTACCGTGTTTGGGCGCTTCAAAGCACATCTTCCCGATTTTCTCATATTCTCCTTCAAAGTTGGCAGCCAGGGCTTTTTTCAGCTCGGCCATAGTCACCTTCTTGTCGTCGTACACCAGTTTCTTCATTGCCATCAGCGAGTTGGCCGCATCCACTCCGCCTATTGATATTTGGGCTACCGTGTAGTAGTTGGCCCCGCCGTCCCAGGTCTCGGTACCGGTTTCGATGCATCCGCCGGTCAGGACGGAGCGCCAGGCGCAGGGGAGGAAATCCGCCTGCAGGATGTTTGAAATCCAGGCTGAACGGCGAAGTGTGTCCTCGCAGGATTGAAGCTGCTTCTCGAATGCGGCGTACAGTTCTTCGAAGTTTTTAAAGTCCTCCGGATTACCGGTCTTGGGACCGATCTGTTTTTTTGTGCGGGGATCAAAGCCATTGTTCATGGTTAACTCGATCACCTTGCCCAGATTAGGCTGTCCCTCCACCGGGTGACCGGTCTCATAAGGGATGTAGCTTCCCACACAGGCCCCGATACAGGTGCGCCGGGCTTTCTCCAACGGGAGATAACCGTTCCTTTCGGTCCAGCCCCAGAGGTTCAGGGCCCGCTTGAACATCACTTCGGCGTTAACGAACTGAGGCATGCCCACACCGGTGCCTATAACATCGAGGACCTTTTCCAGGAATTTGCCGCTCATCTGTTCCGTATAGGCGCACGATAGTGGTGGTTGCGGCAGAGTGAGATAGATGGCTGAATCCAGAATCACGTAGTCCATTTCCGCGGTGGCATCTTCACCATTCCCGGTATAGCCCCCGAGAGTGATGCTCTGTCCCAGGTCGGCGGAGTTCTGCTTAGCGATTCTCTCGCCATAGTAGTAGCCAATCTCATTCAACTTGATGGAAAGGTTCTCGAACATGAAGACGGCATCGTCATAAGTAACAAGCCCGGCGGCCTTGTCGCGCTGGTAGAATGGTTCGAGGTTCTGTCCCAGGTAGGCTTCAGAGTACCCGCAGCCGATCTGCTCGAGTTCTGCCACGAGGTGACAAAAGAAGTGACACTGAATCGCTTCTCTCAGATTCCGGGCGGGATGCTCTGGAACCCATTCGCAGGTTTCTGCGATGGAGATCAGCTCTGCTTTCCGGGTTTCGTTCTTTTCTTTAGCCGCCATTTCCCTGGCAAGCTCTGCATAACGATGGGCAAACCTGATCGCTGATCTCATCACGATGAGGGCTCCTTCATAGAAGTAAAACTTGGGGGCGTTAGGCAAACGCATCTCGAGAGACATCTGCCGCTCCTCTACCTCCTTGATCATGCTGGCAAGACCTTCGTTATAAACCCGTGGGTAGTTAAGATTGCCACCGCCGGCTGGCCAATCAGAGAACGATCCAAAAAGGCCGGCGTCGGTAGCCAGGGTTGGGCTGTATCCATATCGCTTCTGAAAGATCTCATCGACCCGGGGTTTCATAGCACGTTTGCCCCAGTAATCAAGCGCCCACTGGTTGGCCTTCTTATCTTCCGGAGTCGGCGATTTTTCAACCGTCTTTTCTTCTATCATCCAATCCACCTGCCATTCGGGATAGGGGTACATGGCATTGGTCTTGCTTGCCATGGCTCCGACAAAGAGGTTGTCGTCGATATACAGTTTTTTACGGTCCAGAACGGCTGCCAGGAATTTGGCACGTCGGAGTTGCTGATGTTCACCAACGGTTTCCTCGTACATATCATGCATGATCCTAACTCGCTCGAAGTCGAGTTCCGGCGTCGTGCTCCTG
>JAFGWN010000093.1 GCA_016937115.1 Balneolaceae bacterium
CGTACCAATGGTAACCCCCGTCACACTGATCATCGTTAACGTTGATATCAGTGAAACATGTTTTTTTGAGAAAAGATAGCGCCTGGCAATAAATCCGGTTGTTTTCATGCGCTAAAAATAGGAATTCTATAAGAGCATTCCAGCCTATTTTTTTCAATGCCAATTCTTGTTTAACTGCACTGAATTATCCTTTATTCTTCGGCTTGACTAAAATAAATTTTCTTTGGCAATTTTTTATTCTGCAGGTGATGTAATTACCGCCGGTATCTCATGCTCCTCAAAGAGCGCATTAAAATCCGCCAGCTCGTTATCAATTAAATTCTCTTTAGCCTGTTTTCTTTCCGCCCACTTCTGCTGCAAGTCGCGGTAACGCTGTTGGATGCCATCGGTGACAGGCGGATTCGAAGAATTAATGATACCATACAGATACAGGAACTGCGCATTCAATTTATTCGGGAAATTGATTACATCCTGGAATGTTTCCTGGTCGGGCTGAATGATACTTTCAATCCATGCCGTGATTTTGTCTTTTAATGCGTTCCCCTTCTTGCCAATCTCGTCTCCCTTAGGGTGATCGGCTGTAGCTTTGATAAGCCCTGCTACCTGGTCGCGAATAGACGTCATTCCGTTCACGGTTGTGTGTATTTCGTCGATACTATTAAACATATCCGAAACCAGCTGCTGTTTTGCTTTATAGTCGGCGGCCGATGCCTCGATGCGGGGATCCGGGCGTACTTCAAACCGCTGCTCGCTCACCTCCTCACCCACCGATAAACGTGCGGTATACGTGCCCGGTGCCACCTGATACCCCGATGTACTCCCGAACATAAACTGTCCCGAAACGGTGGCCATTTCTGCGGTGCTGTAATCCCACACCAGGCGGTTCATCCCTTCTTTAATCGGCATTTTTTCAAACCCATCGCCTGCTTTGTTTTGATGTTCATATTTCTCCTCATTGCCAATAGCATACGTTCGGATGACGTCCTCCTCAGCATTCAAAATATCGAGCCGGATTTGCGTTTCGCTGGTATCGGGCTTCTCCTTAAAGGTATAGTAAATCAGCGCGCCGGTTGGCGGGTTTTGCCCCATTGTGGGATTGCTGCCCCGGCTTCCATCAACCTGATAACTTACCCCCGGTTTGAACAGATGATGATCGGCATTGGCTACATTTTCGCTGATCTGCTGAACGGGGCTAAGATCATCAAGAATCCAAAACGCGCGTCCCTGGGTTGCGGCAACCAAGTCATTATTGCGAATTTCGAGGTCTGTAATCGGCACGATGGGCAAATTGTTCTGGAACGGCTGCCAGTCATCGCCGTCATTAAACGAGATATACATTCCCAGCTCAGTGCCGGCATACAGTAGCCCTTCCTGTCTTTTATCTTCGCGGACCACCCGAACCCACTTCTCTTCATCGATACCATCGACAATACGCTCCCAGCTCTCCCCGTAGTTATCCGTCCTGTAAATATACGGGGTGAAATCGTTGAACTTATAGCGGGTTGCCACTACGTATGCCTTGGCCGGATCGTGGGGGGAAACTTCAATAGAATTGATCATGGCATCATCAATCCCGTCCGGAGTTACTTCTTCCCAGCTGTCGCCTTCATCCCGGGTAAGATGAACCAGTCCATCGTCGGTGCCTGCCCAAATGGTTCCTTTTTCGTGCGGTGAGGGCATCACATACATAATGGTATGGTAAATTTCGCCGCCGGCCGATTCTATGGTGATAGGCCCGCCGCCTTCTCCCAAATTCTCCTCTACATCTTTGGTAAGGTCGGGGCTGATCTCTTCCCAGGTTACGCCACGGTTTTCTGTCTTGAGCAAGTGGTTCCCCGCATGGTAAATCGTGTTGGGATCGTGTGGCGAAGCAACAATCGGCGCGTTCCAGTTGAAGCGATACTTCTGGTCTTCGGGATTCGTACCCAGTCCCAGATTAGGATAGGCCATTACATTTCTAACCTCTTTCGTATCGTTATTATATTCCTCAATGATTCCCTGGTAACATCCTCCATAAACCAGTGTAGGATCATCGGGGTTAAACGCCAGGTATGCACTTTCGCACCCACTTAATTCATACCAGTCCTTCCAGCCAATGCCGTTGTCTGCTGTTCGGCTTGCAATCGCCAGCGAACTGTTATCTTGCTGGCCACCATACACATAATATGGAAACCGGTTATCGGTATTAACGCGATAAAACTGTGCCGTCGGCTGGTTTACCTGCGATGACCACGACTTGCCGCTGTTATACGAAACGTTAGCCCCGCCATCATTGGCGTTAATCATATTAGTATTATCCTTCGGGTTGATCCAAAGATCGTGCACATCGCCATGCGGCACTTCAATCTCGGTCAGCGATTCGCCGCCATTTGTCGACTTCATTAAAGGAGCATTAATGATATACACTGTCTCTTCATCAACCGGATCTGCTTTTACATCCATATAATACCAGGCGCGTGCACGAATAATGCGCTGATCATTTACCAGCTTCCACGACGCTCCCGCATCGTCCGACCGGTATAGCCCGCCTTCGTCGCCTTTGGCTTCAACGATAGCAAAAACGCGGTCGGGGTTGGCCTGCGAAACAGAAATCCCGATTTTACCCATCAGATCGGGCAGCCCGGTTTCCAGCTCTTCCCAGGTGTCTCCTCCATCTGTGCTTTTCCAGATACTGCTGCCCGGGCCTCCGCTCCGGATTTTCCACGGATACCGGCGATGGTCCCAAAACGCAGCGTAAATGATTCGTGGATTGGTCATATCCATACTCATATCGCTGGCGCCGGTGTCTTCATCTACGTAAAGGACCTTTTCCCACGTATCTCCGCCATCTTTCGTACGATAAATTCCGCGCTCTTCATTTGCCCCGTATGGGCTGCCCTGGGCTGCCACCAAGACAATATCGGAGTTGTCGGGGTGAACCTGAACACGGGAAATCTGCCGGGTATTTTCGAGACCGAGGTGGGTCCATGTTTTGCCCCCGTCTGTCGTTTTATAGACACCATCGCCATGTGACGTTGTTACACCCCGGACAGGCGCTTCTCCCATACCTGCATACACCACATTGGGATCCGATGCCGATACCCCGATAGCTCCAACCGAACCCGTGTTGAAGAACCCATCGGACACATTTTTCCAGGAAGCGCCTCCATCTTCAGTTTTCCAAACGCCCCCGCCGGTAGCTCCCATATAGTACCGATCCGGACTGCCTATCACCCCGGAAACCGCAGTTACCCGTCCGCCCCGAAAGGGCCCGATATTCCTCCATTCCATGGCTTGGTATAGGTCAGGAGAAAATTCATAATCTGTGCCTTTTTGCTGGGCAAAGGTATTTTCAACATGCAAGAAAATCCCGGCCAGAATAAAAAATATGAAAAAGATAAAAGAATGCTCATTCTTAAAAACGCCAATAGTATTATGTTTTGATCCCATCACTGTTCTGTTTTTTATGTTTTATTAACTGCACTCAGGGTGCTTCAAACGGCAGGCGATTATGTACAATTTTTCCATTACTGATCACCATTATAACATCCTGTATAGACCGGATATCCTCGAGCGGATTATCAAATACTACAATCAGGTCAGCTTCTTTTCCCACCTCAACCGAACCCGTCCTCTCTGAAATTTGAAGAAGTTCGGCTGCTGTAATAGTAGCAGACTGAATTGCTGTAAACGGGTCCATTCCCAACTTGGTAAAGTTCACAACTTCCGTCGACACTCTGTTTACACTTTCGGGACCGTAACCCGAGTCGGTACTGGCAACGATATCTACTCCCACATCCATCGCCTGCCGCAGCATCTCCTGCATTTGGGGCAGCATGTGCTTGCCCCGGATTGTGGTTACGGGATGATCGTAATCACCGCCCGGTTCGGTCAAATCAATTACCGTTGAATACGTTGGAACAAGGTAGGTGTTTTGCTCTTTCATCAGTTCAAGGGTAGCGCGGGAGGCGTAAGTGCCATGTTCAATACTGCGAACACCCGCTCTTACTGCAGGTGCAACCGAACCGTGGGCATGGGCCATAACAGGGATGCCGCTTTTCTTCGCTTCATCAACAATTATCCCGAGCTGCTCTTCGCTATAAACCTGTTTTCGGGGATCGGTATCGGGTGTTCCCGCGCGTTCAGCACTGCGCGTTTTAATGACTTTCACCCCATTTTCTATATTTATTTGGACAAGGCGGCGAAGGGCTTCTTCTGTTTCAGCCCCTCCATAAAGCTCGGCCAGCCGTGGATCTGCAAGAATACTGCCTCCGAGGTCCGGTTGTACAAAAACGCCAGCCGGTATAACTTCAGGACCAGCAATTTTTCCAGAAGCTACCAACTGCTGCAAGGCTACGTCGGCATACGAACCCACACTTGCACTGCGGAGTGTGGTGGTGCCGTAGGCCAACGCACGGCGTGCATTATCCAGATTATCTACATGTGCGTGAGCATCTATCAGGCCCGGAAGTAAATAATAATTCTGTAGATCAACCACTGTTGCCTTGGAAGAAGCCTGCCGGTCGCCTTCCCCAATCTCCGTTATCTGACCGTTTTTAATGATCACTGTTAGGCCTGTTTTTATTTCATTTGACACCCCGTCCAACAGGCGAACGTTCTTCAATATTATGTGCTCTCCCTGGGGCTGTGCCAACAGAAAAAGAGGAGACAATACAAAAAAAAGACATACAAAAATACGAGGGCTCGATTTCATCATTCGTAATTAACTGATTAAACACAAGGTTGAATTTCTCTCTTTTATGTTGACAGCGCTGGATGAATAAAACAACCTCTATTCATTAAAAAGTTGTAAAAACCACGTTTTTAACCGGATAAACTTAAATGAAAATTGCAATTCATATTTTTTATCAAGTGATTAACGGAAACATCAATATTAAAAAATATTAATGTTATTTGTTTTGATTTGACTGCTCCGAAAATCACTCGTCTAAATACGGTGGAGGATTCCGTAAAAAGTTAGGGCAGACACATTACTCGTAAATTATAAAATAGGGATGGACTATGGACTACTTAGACACTTTCACTCGTGATATACCTATATCACGTTTTACAAAAAGCAATGCCAGTCGTACAGCTATTACCTGGCTCGCTGCTTGCTTTTTCATTTTGTTACTGACCGTTTTTACACCTCCGGCATTCGCACAGGTTACCGTGTCAGGTACCGTTACTGCGGCTGGCAGCGGTGAACCACTGGCCGGTGTAAACATTCGTGAACAAGGAACCACAACCGGAACTTCTACTGGTGGAGACGGAACGTATGAGCTAACCGTTTCCGGCCCCGAAGCTATTTTAGTCTTCACATATATCGGCTTTAAACCTCAGGAAATCACGGTAGGCGACCAGCGCACGATCAACGTCAGCCTTGAGGAAAACATAAAAATGATGGAAGACCTTGTGGTAATCGGATACGGAGAGCAAGACCGGAGCACCCTTACCGGTTCGGTATCGTCGGTATCTGCAGAAGAGATAGAAAACACCCCCGTTGCCGGTACCGACCAACTCTTACAGGGACGCGCAGCCGGCGTGCAAATAAGTACCAACTCAGGTACTCCGGGTGGAGGCATTTTTGTCAAAATTCGGGGCACAACTTCTATTTCTGGCGGAAGTGATCCCTTATATATTGTTGATGGCGTGCCCATAGAAACCGGTAACTTTGGTCTCGATTTGGGCGGTGAAACCACCAGTGCATTAGCCGATATTGATCCTTCTAATATTGAATCAATTGAAGTGCTGAAGGATGCTTCTGCCACCGCCATTTACGGTGCACGTGCAGCAAACGGCGTTGTTCTCATTACTACAAAGCGAGGCACCGACTCGGCACCGACAATTGAAGTAAGCAGCTATTATGGTTTTGAAGAGCCTGTAAACATGCCCGATCTGGTAAGCGGCCCGCAATTCGAGATGCTGATGAATGAGGCCGCCCGCAATAATGGAGAAGCAGAGCCATACGCAAACCCGCAAAATACAATCAACACCGACTGGGCTGAAACGGTATTCCGAACAGGGACCGTCCGTAACTACGATTTAAGTCTCAGCGGCGGAAATGAAACTATCCGATATGCCATATCCGGGTCAAACTTCAAGCAAGACGGTGTAGTGGAACCATCGACCTATAACCGCAGTAATGCCCGGGTGAACCTGGACGTGAACGCCACTGATAAACTCACTATGGGAACCAGCATAACCTACTCTTTTTCTAATCGAAACCGGGCTCGCAATAATGATAACATCACCGGTGTTTTAGGCGGTGTCTACTTCTTGCCTCCAAACTTACCGGTGTACCAGGATGACGGATCGTACACCAAGTTCAGCATATTCGAAAACCCGGTTGCCGCAGCCAACGAGGTTGACTTTGACATGAATGTAAACCGGCTGATAGGGAATGTTTTTGGAGAGTATGAAATTAGCCCCGGGCTGAATTTCCGTACAAGCTGGAGTTATGATTATAATGAAGTTAAAGAAGACCGTTACGACAATACTTTTACTAATAATGGTGCGGCGGTAAACGGAAGCGCCCTGTCCTCGGTAGCCATCATCACAAACTGGACCGGTGAAAATACCTTGAACTATAAGTTCAATACCGGTAGTCACAATTTCAGCACGCTGCTTGGTACCAGTATTCAGGAATCAGAATTTGAGCGGACAACTGCCCAGGGAGAACAGTTCCCAAGCAACGATTTCCATCGCATTGAAGATGCTGCCGTGCAAACATCCTCTTCTATAGGAACCAGCTGGGGTATTCTCTCATTTTTCGGTCGTCTTCAGTACGATTACGACGGAAAATATCTTGCTACCATCAATGTACGACGGGACGGGTCTTCTCGATTTGGTGACAACAACCGCTGGGGAACATTCCCTTCTTTTGCACTGGGATGGGTACCCTCCGAAGAGCCTTTCTTTAACATTGACTGGATGAATAATTTGAAAATTCGCGGAAGCTATGGAATTACCGGAAACCAGGGCGGCATTGGTAACTTCCAGGCACTGGGTCTTTGGGGAGGCGATAGTTACACCGACAGTCCCGGAACCAGCCCCGAGCAACTTTCAAACCCAGACTTAAAGTGGGAAACCACAACGCAGTTTAATATTGGCCTTGATGTCGGTCTTTTCGACAACCGAGTTACCCTTGCTTATGACTATTACAATAAAAATACAGAAGATCTGCTGCTTGCAGTTCCAGTGCCGATGTCAACCGGTTTTCAGGAACTCGTGCAAAATTTTGGAGAACTGGAAAATAAAGGAATGGAATTGGCTATTGGTGCCGATATCATCCAGAAGAATGACCTGAACTGGAACCTCCAATTTAATATTGCCGGAAATCGTAACAAGATTACCAAGCTTGCAGCCCCTTTCAACGTGTATAACCGAGATATATATCGCTACCAGGAGGGGTATCCCATGTATTCGTTCTACTTCCACGAACAGCTTGGGGTTGACCCCGAAACAGGTGAGCCTATTTTCGCCGACGTTGACGGTGATGGAACCTTTAACCCGAATACTGACCGAAAAATTGTAGGCGATGCCAACCCCGATTTCTTCGGCGGTATTACCAATCGCATCAACTATAAAAATTTCGACCTGTCGGTGTTCTTTCAGTATAGCTACGGAAACGATCAGCTTAATTGGAATCGCTTTTTCCAGGAGCACGGCGGCACACGTAACACCAGTTATTTAAGTTCACAGTTAGATCGCTGGCAACAACCGGGGGATGATACGATGGTGCCTCGCATGACCAGCGAAAACTATGCCGGCAACCTGCGTCCTTCACGTTTTGTTGAAGACGGCTCTTATATGCGGCTGAAGACGGCGACACTTGGGTTTTCGCTTCCGGCAAGTGTCCTGGAAAAGCTTGGCGGCATTTCGCGTGCCCGTTTCTACATTACCGGGCAGAACCTGTTGACGTTTACCAATTACAGCGGTCTTGATCCTGAAGTCACCGCAACAGCAACAACACAGCTTACGCGGGGAATTGAATTCTATACCATGCCACAGGCCCGCTCCATCATCGGTGGCTTCGACATCACATTTTAATTAAAGAGATCTGTTTATTATGAAATACTTAAAACTTTATACTGTCGTCATTTTACTTGCAGTAATGGGCTGTGATGTTTTAAATCAAGAGCCCCAAACTGCCATTTCGGAAGATATTGCTATACGGGATCTGAAAAGTGCCGACGCGGCGCTGAATGGTCTTTATAGTCAGTTGCAAGCAGACGAATATTACGGAAGCAACATTCAGATTATGAGTGATGTAACCTCCGATATTTCTCAGAGTGTGGGTACGTGGGACTTTTATCGCGAAATGGATACTTACGTTACCTCCGCGGGAAATCTCGAAAACCGCAACCTCTGGTTCCAAGCCTACTCCGCGGTTAACCATGCCAATAACCTGATCGCCGATGTCCCCGGCCTGGAAGACGTTTCGCAGGAAAACAAAGATCGCATACTTGGTCAAGCCTACTTTATCCGTGCACTGGCGTTCTTTGATCTTACCCGTACATTTGGCGGCGTCCCCGGCGTTGCGGGCACACTGGGCATCCCGCTCGTCACAGAACCATCGCGCCAAATTGATGAAAGCAGCTTCCCAAGCCGGGCATCGATTGAGGCGTCGTACGCCCAGGTTTCTGCCGATCTGCAAGAAGCCGAGTCAAGGTTAACCGGCTTTTCAAGTTCCGGAAGAGCTTCGGAAGCCGCTGCCGTAGCACTACAGGCCCGGCTCAATCTCTATACCCAAAATTTTGACCAGGCCGAAAGTTTTGCAACACAGGTTCTGCAGAATTACAACTTCCAGCTGGTAGAAAACTTCGCTGACATATTCATTAATGAAAATACCTCGGAAGCTATTTTTGAACTTGCCTTCAATACAACCGACGGCAACGACATCCGCTTCTGGTATTTCCCCTCAAGTGGCGGCGGCCGGGGTGATATCGCCCTGCACGATGCCTATGCCGAAATGGTGATGGCACGCAGCAATGATGAACGCGGAAATCTGATTGCCTTTGATGACAATGTCGGTGTCTACTATACCACTAAGTATCGGAAATCCGGTGGGGATGACAATATCCAGATTCTTCGGCTTGGTGAAATTTATTTGATCCGGGCGGAAGCACGGGCCCGCAAGTCGGTCCCTGATCTTGCCGGGGCGCTCTCCGACCTGAACGAAATTCGAAACCGTGCGGGGTTAGCGGATACAGCCGGTGTAGGGGTAGATACCCAGGAAGAAGTTCTTCGCGCTATTGAGCATGAGCGTGGCATCGAGTTCATTCAGGAAGGCCATCGCTGGTTTAACTTAGTAAGAACAGGCCGTGCCATCGAAGTTCTCACAAATATAGACCGGGCCAACGGTGACCCGGTATCACTTACAAATCCGGGGCGAATGGTTTTCCCTATCCCCTCCCGCGACATTGATGCAAACGATAACCTTGAACAGAATGAAGCCTATAAATAAGCCGTAAGCGCGCCCTCTTTTCCAAAGCAGGGCGCGCTTATTTCCGCTTAACCGTTAATCTTGATTAAAATAAACCAAACTTCTTGTGTCGTTATGAAATATAAACGCTGTCTCCAAAACGTCTCTTTTTTGATGCTTTTTTGCGCTCTGTTCGTATGGGGCCTAAACAATACCGCCGAAGCCCAAATTTTTGGCCATGGTGAAGATGTGCAAAATCCAGCGGTAGATTCTACGCTGTTACAAACCCTGCAATATCGGAACATCGGCCCCTTTCGGGGCGGGCGGTCCGTTGCTGTTGCCGGCCATAAAGATCAACCCGATACCTACTACGCGGGATTCACGGGCGGTGGAGTATACAAGACCGAAGACGGAGGGAATCGCTGGATTAACGTATCTGACGGTTACTTTAAGACCGGTTCCGTCGGCGCTCTTGTAGTTGCTCCATCCGATCCCAATGTAATTTACGCCGGAATGGGCGAAACGTGTATTCGTGGAAATATGTCGGCCGGAGACGGTGTGTACAAATCGGTTAACGGCGGCGACACGTGGGAGCACGTCGGGCTGGGTGATACCCATTTTATTGGCGAAATGGTTGTGCATCCAACGAACCCCGATATTGTCTGGGTTGCAGCCCTGGGCCATGCCTTTGGCGAAGAAGGAAACCAAGAGCGCGGTGTTTTTAAAAGTACTGATGGAGGAGAAACGTGGGAAAAAGTTCTTTACCATAATGAGAAAGCCGGCGCAGTCGATATCGAAATTGACCCAACCAATCCCCGGGTGCTCTATGCGTCGCTTTGGGAAGCATATCGTAACCCCTGGAGCATGGTAAGCGGCGGTCCCGGCAGTGGATTATATAAAAGTACCGATGGCGGTGAAACGTGGACAAATATCTCCAAACGGCCCGGGCTTCCCAAAGGCGTATTGGGTAAAATTGGCGTGGCCGTATCACCGGTAAATTCCGACCGCGTCTGGGCTATCATTGAAAATGAAAATGGCGGCGTTTTTCGCTCCGACGATAAAGGCCAAACCTGGGAGCGCGTAAACAGTGAGCGAAAACTACGCCAGCGGGCGTGGTATTACACCCACATTGTTGCCGATACCGAAGATGAAGACGTGGTATATGTACTTAATGTTGATTTTCATAAAAGTACCGACGGCGGCCAAACCTTTGATGATATCGACACGCCTCACGGCGATCATCACGATCTCTGGATTGATCCTGACAACGCGGGCCGCATGGTCGTTGCCGATGACGGCGGCGGGCAGGTCACGTACAACGGAGGGCGCGACTGGTCTTCATACTTCAAGTATGCTACAGCACAGTTTTATCATGTTATTTTAGATAACGCTTTCCCCTACTGGGTGTACGGCGCGCAGCAGGATAACAGCACCGTAACCATTAAAAGCCGCACGGCCGGTTATGGCATCGATGATGATGACTGGCACGCCGTTGCCGGCGGTGAAAGCGGTTATATTGCCCCGGACCCCGACGACCCCGATGTTACCTACGGCGGCAGCTACGGCGGATATATGAACAAGTATAACTATGAGACAAAGCAAAGCGACCGTATCGATGTTTGGCCCAACAACCCTATGGGATCAGGTGCAGCAGGACTGAAGTACCGATTCCAGTGGACATTCCCGATTTATATCTCCCCTCATAATTCAGATGCTCTGTATGCCACATCACAATATGTGCATCGCTCCATGAATGAAGGTATGAGCTGGGAACGAATCAGCCCGGATTTAACACGCAATGATAAATCAAAACAGCAGGAGTCGGGCGGCCCCATTACCAAAGACGATACCAGTATTGAGTATTACAATACGGTCTTTTCCTTTGCCGAATCACCGGTGGAGCAGGGCGTACTCTGGGCCGGCGCCGATGATGGCCTTGTGCATATAAGTCGCGATAACGGCAAATCCTGGGATGAAGTTACCCCCTCGGGCATGCCGGAAGCCATGATTAGTATTATCGACCCGTCGCCGCACGATGCCGGAACGGCCTACATTGCAGCGACCCGCTATAAGTTTGGGGACTTTACTCCCATGCTTTACAAAACAGACAATTACGGCCAGAGCTGGACCCGTATCAACAATGGTATTCCAGAGGGTGATTTTACACGGGTGATTCGTGAAGATCCCAACCGTGAAGGCCTGCTTTATGCCGGTACCGAAACGGGCGTTTACGTTTCGTTTGATGACGGCGGACAGTGGCAGCCACTACAGCTCAACCTGCCAGCCGTTCCCATTACCGACCTTGCGGTTCACGAGCGCGACAAAGATTTGGTAGTTGCTACGCAGGGCCGTTCGTTCTGGATTCTGGATGATTTGAGCGTTCTTCATGAAATGCGGGATGAAGTAAAAGATGCAGATTATTATTTATATCAACCCGAACCAACCTACCTCTTTGGCGGACCCAGTTTCAGTCAGCCGGGAGCAACCGTTGGCCAAAACCCGGAGCCCGGTGTAGTAGTACATTACAATTTAAGCGACAGCACCGATCAGGAGATCAAGCTGCAATTCCTTGAGCCGGACGGAACGGTCATTCGCACCTACTCCAACAAAGAAGATTTGGAAGGTAATAAAGTTCAGCCTTCGGATGAATTTTATGAAAAGAAGGATGGTGATACCGCCGACGATGTGCTTACATCGAAAAAAGGGTTGAACCGGTTTGCCTGGGATATGAGTTATGAAGGTGCTACTGATCTGGATGGACGCCAAATTCTCTGGGCGGGCTCTACCGACGGTCCAACCGCGATACCCGGAACATATACCGTAAGGCTCCTTGTCGATGATGAAGAGGTGATGGAAAAAGAGTTCGAAATAACCAAAGACCCGCGCATTGATACCACTCAGGAAGACTTCCGGGCGCAGTTTAATCTTCATCAGGAAATAATAGCCAAACTCGATACCACGCATAAATCGATCAACAAAATTCGGGAAGTGCGTGCCGAGCTGAAGGAGATGATGAGTGAAGGCCAGCTTAATGAGCAGGGCAAAGAAACCGCAAATGCGGTGCTGGATGAGCTTTCAAATATTGAAAGCACACTCATGCAAACCAAGGCTGAATCGTACCAGGATGTGCTTAACTACCCTATTAAGCTGAACAATAAACTGGCGGCACTGGCCAGCACCGTTGCTACGGGTGATAATCGTCCCACCGAGCAGCAGTACGGCGTCTACGAAGAACTTGCCGCCCAGGTTGACGAACAGCTGGTTAAACTCAATGCTATTTTAGAGGGTGATTTTGCCCGAATTACCGGCGAAGTGGATACAGAAGCAGTGCCTATTGAGAATTGATGCAACATATTTCTAAGCGTTCTGATCCTCGTTCAGTATGCAACTATAGTGGGATTCCGGCAACAACCCGGGATCCCATTTTTTATTCCTTACCCTTTTGCTCAATGGGTACTTCCACCGAGCTGCGAACGTGCAGGTCGCGCTGCGGAAACGGAATCACTATATCATACGCACGAAACTTATGGACGATCGCCTGGTTAAGCTCATTCCGTACGCGCGGGTAGTGCTTCACATCTGCAATCCAGGTGCGCAGTTGCATATTCCAGGATGAGTCGCCAAAATCTAAAAGATGGTATTCCGCCTCGGGATTTTTAAGTACCAACTCATTTTCATCGGCCACTTCTTTTAGCGCCTTCAATACGGTTTCCAAATTCGACCCATAGGAAACGCCTACATTAACATCCAGCCGATACATGGGATCGCCATGGGAATAGTTAATCACATCTTTTTCAATAAATGCAGAATTAGGTACGATAATAGAAACGTTATTCACGGTACGCACCATCGTCGAGCGTATGTTTATTTCAGTAACATCACCCTGAATATTAGAAACTTCAACACGATCGCCCACGCTTATGGGGCGTTCAAAAAGAATGATCAACCCCGAAATAAAATTGGATGTTACATTCTGCAGTCCAAACCCAATCCCTACAGAAAGCAGGCCAAATACCACTGCCAGTCCACTCAGATCTATGCCAACAAACTGAAACGCTATTAATACACCGACTGCAAAAATAAAATACTGGGTAATGCGTGACAAGGTATAACCGGTTGCCTCATCAATTTTGAATCTCTTTAACACACGCTGATTCAACGTCCGGCGCGCCAGTATACCCAAAAAAATGAATACCGTTATAAACAGAATAAAAATAAAAACGGATGCGACCGTTACCGGGGTATCCTTTATTTGAAAAAGCACATAATTTAATATACTGCTAAAATATTCTGCTATTTCTGGCCAGCTCATACTTATATATTTTGTTTTTTTATAGACACCACAATACATAATATAGTAAATGGTTCCAATTTTTACGCTTTTGTATCTACTCCGGTTTTATGCTATTTTCTTTGCCCAACTAACCGCTAAGACAAACCGCCAGAACAGTCATGAGAATTATCATTTTTGGCCCTCCGGGTGCTGGTAAAGGAACACAGGCAAAACTCCTCAGCGATGCATATAATATTCCCCACCTCTCCACAGGTGAAATATTCCGCACGGCTATAAAAAATAAAACCGACCTTGGTAAAAAAGTTACCTCTATCCTGGATGCCGGTGAGCTGGTCCCGGATGAAATTGTCGTTGCCCTTGTTAAAGAAGAACTTAAAAAAGAGAAGTATCATGACGGCTATATTTTAGATGGGTTCCCTCGTACTGTGGCTCAGGCCAAAGCCTATGATAATTTTCTTAAAGAGCAGGGTAAATCTCTTTATGCCTTTATTTTGCTTCGCGTGCCACAGAAAGAATTAATAGACCGTATTTTAAGCCGCGGTGAAGGTCGGTCAGATGATTCGGAGGAGAAAATTAAAACCCGTCTCGAAGTCTATTGGAATGAAACTCTTCCTGTTCAGGAACATTACCAAGAACAAGGATTGGTTGAGGAAATTGATGGTGTCGGCTCGGTTGAAGATATTTTTAGCCGTATTAAAAGCACGCTGGAATAGTTACAAAATTCCAAGCACGCCCGGCGCTACGTCCATAATACTTTCTGCGCCGTAAAATGCTTCCGCACCCCGACCCAGCACAAACAGTGGCACTTTATTGTACGTGTGTGTTTTTGTTGACAGGTCTTCTATATTCCCGTGATCGCTGCATAAAACAATTGTTGTACTGTCCGGCCGAGACTGAATAAGCTCCCATAAAAAGCGATCGTACCTATTTATCACTTCTTCTGCTTTTTCTTTCTCTTGGCTGTGTCCGGCTTTATCAGTCAGGTAATATTCATACAGAAGTAAATCATAATCAGCCGCCACTTTATGGAGTCGCAGGGCGGCCTGCTCCGGTGTAATCTCCGGCACATCAATCTTCAGGTGTTCCCGCCAGGCCTGCTGCGTAATCCCGGCTGTAATTGCTCGTTCATTTTTTACTTCTTTTACTGTATTCAGCGGTAAGCCGGCGCTTTTGGTCATTAGTGTAGTGCAACTCCACCGGTTCCGTGCTTCGGCTTTCTCAAAGAAGATCTCCGGATAGGCGTTGATAAATGAGCAGCTTTTACCTCTTGCCTGTGCTTTTTTAAACAGGCTTTGTTTCCGCAGCAGATGCTTTATGCCCGAATGTGGAAATGGACCAAAATGTTTTCCAATCTCCTTTGCCGCATTCTCTCCTGAAAACAGCGTGGCCTGCCCCGTCCCGCTTTGCGGCAATCCCTCTACTCCCAGCGTTGCATCTACACCCGTAAAAAAATGGTTCCCTTTTCTTACGGTTTTGGCTGTGTTTGTAAATGGCTGGCCGTCGGTCATAAATGGAAAAATTTTTTCCTTATGATCGATTAGTGGATTATCTGATCTCTCTTCACCTAAACCAACACCATCAATAAATAGAAAAACAACTCCCATAAATACTACTTTTCAAGAATGATGGTAACGGGTCCGTCGTTCGTTAACTTCACATCCATGTTAGCCCCAAATGCCCCGGTGGCTACTTTTAAAGAAGATTGTTCTTTCATGCTTTCAATCATAGACTTATATAATTTTTCCGCTTTCCCGGGACGTTCGGCATCACTGAATCCCGGCCGGTTTCCCTGGGTTGCATCTGCATATAAAGTGAAGTTTGGCACCAACAAGATGCTGCCTCCCACATCCATTACCGAACGGTTCATCTTTCCTTCTTCATCTTCGAAGATTCGCATACGTAAGATTTTTTTTACCAGCCAATCAACCTCCTCTTCGCTATCTCCTTTCTTTATCCCAACCAGTAAAAGAAGTCCTTTTTTAATTGATCCAATCTCCTTTTTCTGCACAACAACCGATGCTTTACTCACCCGCTGAATAACTATTTTCATAAAAACCCTGTGTATACC
>JAFGWN010000094.1 GCA_016937115.1 Balneolaceae bacterium
ACAGATCCCGGATCAAGTCCGGGATGACAAGACAGTACCCAAGGTGACAAGATGCTTATTTCAATATCTTTGCTCACCTCCTCATGCTAACTTCATTCTTTTCTTTGTTATCAACAACAGAACTGATTCAAGCTCAGCACAAGGTTTGGGATGACAAATAAACCTCAGGTTGCTCCCAAATTCAATACGTAAGAAACCCTGCCGGCAGTATATCAGTTACTATCAAAGAACCAGTAAATATAAATTCGGGATCTCATGAAATACGACGCTATCATCATCGGTACCGGCCAGGCGGGCCCGCCCCTTGCGGGTAAACTGGCCGGCAATGGATATAAAACTGCCATCATCGAAAAAGACCAATACGGCGGTACGTGCGTAAATGTGGGCTGCACCCCCACTAAAGCATATGTGGCCAGCGCGCGGCGGGCATGGGCCGCCAAAAACAGCAGCAATCTGGGCGTCTCGATTGATGGTAAAGTAAAAATCGATTTAAAAACCATCAAAAAGCGCAAAGATGAGATCGTCGAAGAATCGCGCGCGGGATTAACAGATTTCCTTGAAAACACCGAAAATCTGACGGTATATAACGGACACGCGAAATTCACAGACAACAAAACGGTAGAAGTAAACGGCAAGGAACTGGAAGCCGACAAGATTTTCATCAACACAGGAGCAAAACCGCGCATCCCCGACGGCTTTAAAGACATGGACTATTTGACCAACCGTTCCATCCTGGAACTGGAAGAGATCCCCGAACACCTGGTGATTGTCGGCGGAGGTTACATCGGGCTGGAGTTCGGGCAGATGTTTCGCCGGTTCGGCAGTGAAGTAACGATTATTGAACAGGGTAACCAGGTGCTCTCTCAGGAAGATGATGAGTTTTGCGAAGCTATCAGCGATATCATCAAAAATGAAGGAATCAACGTACGGTTCAACGCAGAGTGCATTAATGGATCAAATACGGATGATGGTGTGGTTGTAGATCTGGACTGCGAAGAAGACGACAACCAGCTTAAAGGCAGCCATGTACTGCTGGCCGCCGGACGCATTCCCGCCACGGATAACTTAGGGCTTGATCAAACCGCCATCGCCACGGACGAGCATGGCTATATCACGGTAAGCGACCGCCTTGAAACGAGTGTATCCAATGTATTTGCCCTGGGCGACTGCAACGGCGAAGGCGCCTTCACTCACACCGCTTATAATGATTACCAGATTGTCTCTTCCTTGCTGTTCGAAAAGGGCAACCGCACCTTGCGCGACCGCCACACCTGCTATGCCTGTTTTATCGATCCGCCGCTGGCCCGCGTGGGCCTGAATGAAACACAGGTGCGTAACAAAGGTATTGATGCACAAGTAGCTACCCGACCCATGAGCCGTGTTGCCCGCGCCAAAGAGAAGGGTGAAACACAGGGCCTGCTGAAACTTATTGTTGAAACAAACACCGCCCAGATTTTGGGGGCTGCCTTCCTCGGTACCGGCGCGGATGAATATATTCACACCATCATCGACATGATGTACGCCGGGGCGCCCTATACCACCATCCGCGATGCCGTACACATTCACCCCACCGTCAGCGAGTTGATACCTACCATGCTGGAGGAGCTGGAACCACTGAAGTGATTTCAACCTTCCCTTGTAACCCGCCAACCGGCAGAGAAGCCCCCACTCAATAGTTTTGTCATTGCAAGTGTAGCGAAGTAATCTCCTAACCCCTGATAATTGCAAATCCATTTTAAGGAGATCGCCGTGCCCCAACACATTGTGGCGCGCGATGACAAGCAGTTTTATGCAGTTCTTCCTTGCCATCCTCCGCCTCTCGTCATCCTACCCCTTGTCGTCCCGAACTCGTTTCAGGATCTATGATCATTATTAATTACTGCAAATCCCGAAACGAGTTCGGGACGACAAATAATAACATAAAAAGCCCCCACCGCTACGTGCGGGGGAGCTTCTCACGGGTAGGTCTCTCTGTGTTTCAACCGTTAAAACTCAATAGACACCCGCGCCAGGAAATTACGTCCGGCCTGCGGGTAGTAATAGTTGAAATACTGCGTATCGCCCCCGCTGATGTAGCCAAACGTGTATCCGTTGGATTCATACTTTTCATCAAAAATATTATTCACTTGCAGGGTAGCCTTGATGTTATTCACCAGTGAAACCCCGCCAAAACTGTAGCCCAGGCGCAGATCGTTGACAAAATAGGGATCGAGCGAGCGGCTTTCGGTTTGCGTATTATCAAGATACTGCCGCGACACATATTTTGTCGTCAGCTCGGCCGTAAATGCGTTCTTGCTAAAACTGATGATGGAGTTTCCGATAAATGACGGTGAAAAAGCGATGTCGGTATCGGTATATGTTTTCGAAACCTGATTCCCCGTATCAAAATTATCCAGAAACTGGGTGTACTCTTCGATCTTATTTCGGCTAAAAGTGGCATTGGCCGACCACTCCAGCTCCGGGATGATGCGCACACCGCCCTGCAACTCAATGCCTGCCCGGTAGCTCTCGGGTACGTTGCGGCGTACTACGGCACCCACATCATTAATTTCACCGGTATTAACCAATTGGTTTTTGTAATCCATGTAGTACAGGTTCACGCCGGCAAAAAACCGGTTGAAGTTGGCTTCGTATCCGGCCTCCCAGTCGTAGAGCGTTTCGTGATCGGGACGATTTTCGGGTGTTGAATTCACGTACTCATCTCGCGTCGGTTCTTTATTGCCTACGCTGAACGAAGCGTACACCCGCTGATTATTCGGCAACCGGTAGACCATGCCAACTTTGGGGTTAAAGAACGTCAGCTGGTCATCCTGTTCTACATCAACCACTTCCTGCCCGCCGCCGGGTATGGACTGCTGGTCTTTGCCTACAAATTCATAGTAGATAGTACGTATCTGCAGGTCGAGATACCCGCTGAACGCATCCGAAAACGAGTAGTTCAACTTCCCGTAAAGATTACCATCGCGTTTAAAGGCGTCATTTTCGTAGTAGCGGTCGCCGGTGCTGGGCAGCCGGCCAAACTCCGCCTGTACAATCTCACCAAAGTGGTCACCCCGGTACTCATTATAGGCACCGCCGATGGTCAGCTTCCAATCCTCCTGGCGGTAGTTGGTGGAAAACACTGTGCCGTAAAAGTGGTTATCCAGCCAGAGCTGCCGTACCAGGTCGGTCTGGGTGATAGTGGTATCGGGCATCACTACCGGTGCTAAACCATAATCAGCAAACGGCTCATCGGCCTGGTACTCTTCGTAATAGCCGCGGCCGTATGTGTAGTGCAGCGAAGCATTGGCCGACCAGTTGTCGGTTAAATCGTACGAGTAGTGCAGCTGATAATAGTCCTGCTGGTAGTTATCAGTTTGATTTTCGTACGGTTCTCCCGGCCGCTCCTGCCCGGCCGGATTATAGGTTCTGTCTTCTTCCAGGCGCTGCTCCGAGATACCGTACCACGACTGGTATGTTTTTTCGCGGCCCGAAAATACATCAGTCCTCAACAGGCTGCGATCACCGGTGTGGGAAGCGCTCAGATAGAAGGATTGCAGATCGGAAAACGCGCGGTCCACGTACCCATCGGAATCGATCTTGGACAAGCGGCCCTGCACCTGCCAGCCGTTGTCCATCAACCCGGAACCCAGCTGCACATTAAATCGGCGGGTGTTGAATGAACCGCCGCCGACATTTACTTCTCCAAACGCCTCGGAGCGCATTTCAGAGGTTTGCAGGTTCACCGAACCGCCAAACGCAGCCGCGCCGTTGGTGGATGTGCCCACGCCGCGCTGTACCTGCACATTTTCTATGGATGAAGCCAGATCCGGCAGGTTTACCCAGAATACGCCGTGCGATTCGGCATCGTTTACGGGAATGCCGTTTATTGTTACATTGATCCGTGCCGGGTCAACCCCGCGAATACGAATGCCCGTATAACCGATACCCGCGCCGGCATCAGAGGTAGTGGTAACCGAAGGCAAACTGCCCAGCAGATAGGGTATATCCTGCCCCAGGTTCTGTTCTTCAATTTCAGCCCGGTCCAGCGTCTCTGATGCCACCGGAACCGATTCGTCAACGCGCAGGGCCTCCACACAAATCTCGTTCGTTTTTAGCACCCGCGGCTGCAGGTTTACTTTCAGCGATGTAGTTGTGTTGGTTACGTTGATAGTCTGCGTGGCATACCCCACATACGAAACGCGGATTCCCCGGCTTCCGCTTTCAAGCAGCCTGATAGAGAACGTTCCGTCGGCTCCGGTGGAAACGCCATTTTGCGTGCCCACCTGCACAACATTGGCACCCGCCAGCGGATCCCCGGTTTCGGCATCATATACGGTACCGCTTACCGACTGCGCCTGGGTGGGTTGAATAGAATACGTCAGCGTTAACAGCGACGCCAACAACATAGATTTGATAATGGAATACATTTGGTTCCTCCTTTATGAAATTACAAGGAGGGACACTTGCTCGGGAGCTCTGTAAAACCTTTGGTTTCAAAGCCCCTTATGATGCTGATACGAATGGCATCAGGTTTCCCTACGCCGGTGTTACCCGGTTCAGGTTCTTAGGGTATGATCTCAGCCCGCTTTTGCAAGCACCCCTAACCTTAGGTTAGTTATGTGCGGAAAATATACGATGATCCTGTTTGAGTATCAATACAAGAAGCTATTAGTTACCAATTAATTTTGGGGATTCATTGGGGCTTGATCCAAAATTAATTTAAAGATTAGCACCGTTGAGTAATCTTTTAACATCCCTCGTCCACCTTATGGTAGCCCTCTTTAATAAAGGGACTCGTTTGAGGCAAACTAATAACCCCAAAAACAACGAAGAACAATCTCCCTTAGAAAAGGGAGTCCTCAGCACATGAATTATGTGCTGAAGGAGGGTTGTATTTTTTTCATCATTTTTTTACCTCTCAACATCGCACAACATTATTCATTTCTTAAAATGAAATCAACCAAAAGCAGGTGCTGAAAAAATGGGTTTCGTCCTTTCCCGCATATTCCCGATTTTAGTTCTGAACCGACATTCAACCAACTGATTTATATGCGTATCATATTCATTTTCATTGTATTTCTTTGCAGCATCTTTGTTGCGTGTTCTCAGCCCGACGATTCCGCACAAACAGACAGGAAATTATCATCCGACATTACGCCAAGTGATATCCAAACCCATATTCAGTTTTTAGCCCGGGACAGCCTGCGCGGACGCGAAACGGGAACGGCCGGGGAGGCGATCGCCGCGCGGTACATTGCCGATCACCTGCGGCAGTTTGGCCTGCAGCCGCTGGGTGATGACAGCACCTATTATCAGCAATTTACCGTAAACATGTCGGTCATGAATAATCCGCACAGCGCTGATACCACTTCGTTCTCTGACGATGAACGTATTGCCCGAAATGTGATCGGGCTAATCGAAGGCAGTGAACAACCTGAAAAATATATTGTGATCGGCGCCCACTACGATCACCTGGGCATGGGCTCGTTCGGATCACTCTACACACGCAGCGACAAGCAAATTCACAACGGTGCCGACGACAACGCCTCGGGCACCAGCGGCGTGCTGGAGCTGGCACAGTATTTCAGTGAAAATAAACCGCAAAAAAGCCTGATATTTGTTGCCTTTTCGGGTGAAGAAATGGGCCTGCTCGGTTCGCAGCATTTCGTGGAAAATTCGCCGGTTGCTATAGAACAGGTTCAGGCAATGATCAACATGGATATGATCGGCCGCCTGAAAGACAACCAGCTTCTCATTTTTGGAACGGGTACCTCCGACGGATGGAGTGATCTCATTACCAAGGCCAATACCGATTCACTCTCGATCAAAACCGTGCCCGACGGTACCGGCGCCAGTGATCATACCTCATTTTACAATAAACAGATTCCGGTGCTGCACTATTTTACCGATACGCACGCCGATTACCACCGCCCGTCGGATGATACGGATTACATCAACAGCAAGGGTGAAGACCGCGTGCTTGAACACCTCAAGCGGGTTATTTTATCTATAGATACACTTAAAGCCGGGCAGCTGACGTACACCGAAGCACCCGTCACGCAGGAACGAAATGTAACACTCGACGGCCCCACAATGGGCGTAACGCCCGACTACGGCTTTGACGGCAAAGGCATGCGCATTACCGGAGTACGGGCTGACGGCCCCGCTGACAAGGCCGGACTGCAAAGCGGTGATGTTATCATTCGGCTCAATGAACAAGAGCTTGAAGATATTTATGAATATATGGATGTTTTGAATAAACTTGAAGAAGGGCAATCAACCACAGTGACCGTCCGTCGTAACGGCAGTGAACAAACGTTCGATATCACATTTTAATCAACCAACACATCTTATGAAAAACCGTACCATCTTCACCTTATGTTTGGGCTTACTGTTCATCGGCTGCTCATCTGAAACGGAGGCTCCATCCGGCGAATCTGAATCATACCAGGCTATTTCGGCGCTGGGTGATACGCTTTATGCTCCGGCCCTCGATGACAGCACACGACAGGTCTTTGAAGGGAATCTTAAAGAAGCCGAGACAGAGTACCAGTCCAATACCGAAAATGCCGATGCCATCATCTGGTACGGCCGCCGCACGGCTTACCTGGGCAACTATACCAAAGCAATTGACATCTACAGCGAAGGCATTGAAAAACATCCCGAAGATGCGCGCTTTTATCGCCACCGCGGGCACCGCTACATCTCTACGCGCCAATTTGACAAAGCCATTGCCGACCTAAAAAAGGCGGCGGAACTCATCAAGGGAACCGAAGACCGGATTGAACCCGACGGACTGCCGAATGAAGAGAACAAACCCCGAAGCACCCTGCATACCAATATCTGGTATCATCTGGGGCTGGCGCAATATTTAAAAGGCAATTTTGAGGCGGCATCCACCTCGTTCAGCAACTGCCTGGAGGCTTCTGCCAATGATGATATGCTCGTGGCCGCTACCTACTGGCAATACATGAGTATGCGTCGCGCCGGAAAAGACCTTAATGCCGGCAACCTGCTCGAACCCATCGAACAAGAGATGGACATCATTGAAAACGAAAGCTACCACAAGCTGTTGTTGGTTTTTAAAGGCGTTTTTGAGGAAAAATCACTGCTCGACGACACGGAAACACCGCTCGACAATGCAACAATTGGGTACGGGCTGGGAAACTGGCACTACATCAACGGACGTGAAGACCGCGCAGAAGAATTATTTCGCAAAGTCTACGAGGGCGACCAATGGAATGCGTTTGGATATATTGCTGCAGAGACCGACCTGGCACGGTTATTTGAAAATTAGGTATCGGTTAATGAGAGGTTAACCAATACCTAATAACGAGTAACCAATCACTGTCCCACGATAAATACCGCATTTCCGAACAGCAGCTTGCCGTTGTACCAGAACGCGCGGAACAGTGGATTATCAACCATGTAAACAACCGAGCCGCTACCCATATTTTGTACGCCAAAGGTAAGTGTATTTTGCAATTTTTCTTTTGCCTTGTAGCCAATAAACCCACTTTCATGGGCACCCTCTTTAGTTACGCCTACATTCCAGCCATCATCCAGGTAGGCATAGGCATCGGAATCCAGTTTGAGGGAAAAATATTGATCCCCATAGCCGAACGCCAGCGGGTGCGTGTTGTCCATTGAGACTTTAAAAATAGAACCGGGATTAAAGTTCGGCGCCCGTTCGCGCTGTCGCTGGCGGTAGATTTCCAGTTTTTCTTCATTACCCGTGCTATCGGGCTTGGTCTCCTCCGTTTTCTTTTCCTTGAGCGCGAACCCTTCTTTCCCGGCCAGGAAACTATTTGCACCCTGTACCGCAATAAGCGTTCCGCCGGATCGAACCCAGCCTTTAATTTCGTTCAGGCGCTCATCACTGATAGGATTGCCATAAAAACCGGATGGCAGAATCAGCACATCAAAGTCACTCAAATTAACATCTCCAAAATAATCCGTATCGATTAACGTCACCGGATACTCAATCTGCTGATCAAAAAAGTGCCATATTTCACCCACATTACCTGATGAAGTGCCTTCACCCGACAACAGTGCCACACGCGGTTTCTCAAGCAGGGAAACGTTATCCGACCCGAAGTCGGCGCCCGACGTTACAAACCCCGTCGAAACCGGATACAACTGCTGTTGATGCTCGTTGGCAATTCGCTGTACGCCGGAATAGAACTCATCGCCCATTTTTTCATTTCCGTTGGCCGTAATGATAAGCGTGCCCGCTTTATAATCGCGGTTTTCAATGGTAAATGGTTCGGCCGCCGCGCGCACAACAATATCATTCTTCAACAAAGCAGCAAGAAACTTCACATCGGCCAGATCACTCCACTCTGCCAGGTAAGCGTAAGGGGTGCCCGTACTGTTATTGGTTATTTCATCGGCCGGAGCAGGTGCAGCACCCATAGCGATATTATCTTCAGAAGCATACGCCTCTACGCCATAGGCATACGGCAGCGCCCATGCGGTGATGTCATAGGTGAGCGAATCGACCAGTTCGGGGTTCGGCTCAAACAGTACGCGTGCCAACACCGATTTGGGCTGATCAAGGTTTACGACGATATCATTCTCATTCAGTTCTACCTCCGTATTTTCACCTCTTTGATAACTAAACGCATCGATTTCTGTGCTTTCTCCCAACGCTCCGTATTCAATTTGGTGTTTATCGAGTAAATCAAGCAGTGCGGCTAAATTTCGGGAACCATCCGCTTTAAGTACAAAGCTTTGGTATTTACCGCCCGGGTTTTGGCGTGCATCCCGGAAGTACGTGGTAAATTCATCCAGCACCTTTTCGGCATTATTCGACGTCACCTCTACCGTAGAAAGTCCCGTTGTATGATGATGCATCAGCCGGTCTTTGAGCGTGAGCGTATCGCCTTCTGCTTTAATGATACCCAGCCCGGCATAGCCGCTTCCGCCCTGTTCGTAGGTCATCCCGATGGCTCCGTTAAAAATCGGGTACGTGTCGCCGTAGCTCGGGTAAAAGAGATCAAACACTTCGCGCGTAAAATAGAGCCAGTTATTTTCATCGAAATATTTGGCGTGATTCTTCCCTATGGTAAACTGGAACTGCCGCTGCCAGTCGGTAATCGCGTTATGAAACGGCTCGGCTGCCGGTGCAAAATAATACGGCTCGTTATATCCCTGCTCATGAAAATCGACATGAATTTGCGGCATCCACTGCTGGTATAATGCCAGCCGGGCGCGACTCTCTTTCTGGGTAAGCCAGGCCCAGTCCCGGTTCAAATCAAAATAGTAGTGGTTGGTACGTCCGCCGGGCCACGGCTCGTGATGCTCCCGCGCGTTGCCGTGGGCATTAAACTGCTCACCAACGGTCTCTTTATACCAGTGTACATAACGATCGCGGCCATCCGGGTTAAGCATCGGATCCATAATTACTACGGTGTTTTCAAGCCACTGTTTGGTGTCGGTGCGATCGGGATTGACCAGTGCATAGAGTGTTTTCATGGCGGCTTCACTGCTGGACGACTCGTTGCCGTGCACGTTATAACTGAGCCACACAATGGGAATAGTGCCGCCCTGCACATCGCCCTCCATCAACCCGGTGCGTTTTAAATTATCCGTGCGAATCTGCTCCAAACGCCCGTGATTTTGCTCTGTACTCACCATAACAACCCCCAGTTCGCGTCCTTCGTTGGTGGTTCCATACTGCTGATAGGAAACCATCGGCGATGCCTCGGCCACTTCTTTAAAATAACCGAGCACGTTGTGATGCGGGGTGAACTGATCGCCAAGCTCATAGCCAAGATACTGCTCCGGCGATTGCAGTTCCGATTGAGCTTGCAAAGGCTGCGTTGCAATAAGACTAAAAAACAGTAACAGATAGAAGGGATAGACAGATCTTTTCATAGAAGATAATTGATGGTTAAAATTGCATGACACCATTTCGAATGTAAATTTCTAAGCCGAAAAATGAAGTAAAAAGTTCTTAAAGGTGTACTATTATATGAAACACAGATCCCGGAATAAATTCGGGACAAGAAAACCCCTCTCTAATTGGCATTCTGTGTTGTATCGTTGAGTGCCTGCTCGATTTGCTGGATTACCGTATCGGCAATAGCATTGGGTATAGGAATTGAAAGGTTGTAGTGGGCAATACGCCACGTTGTATCCTGTTTCACCAAGACACCCGTCCCGCGTGCCGGGCCCAAATTGGGCGTTCCCAGCACTTCATCAAACCAGGCCGTTTCGCCTTCGTCAGAAAGGTAAACATGCCGCTGCACAGGCGTAAAATTCCATGCATCACCGCTGTCGAAATGAGGCTTTGCATACGCTTTAAACTCAGGAATCGTCCATCGTTCTGTGGCATCCGTCCCCATGAATATGGCACTGTCGCTGGCAAAGTGATTAAAATAGCGCTCAAAATCTGCAGCGGCCGCAGCTTCATGCCAATCGTCCAGCACCCCGTTAATCTGCGTTTTGCTCGCAGCAGGATCATTCTGCTGTTCACATGCCATCATTCCCAATATTAATACCCCAAGAACCAGTAAATTTTTCATAGTATAAGATTTTATCCCCGTTGAATGGTTGATACTACTAAAAGATTATATTTTCACAAAATGACGGGGTAATTTAAAAACTTCTCTGTTCATTTTTTTATTACAGAACCCGTCGGACGGCAAACCCAGCGGTAGAACGGGGTAGTATTTCAAGGCCTTCTATTAACTATTCCTAAAATATAAACCAATGACAATACCCATACTTTGAATCATTTTTTGTAATTTTATCCTCAAATTTCTTTATCACTAACAACCTTTTTATGCCCGTAACAAACCAGGAAGTGGCCAAACGCCTTCGCGAAATTTATCAACTGATGCAGCTGGCCGGAGAGAATCGGTTCCGCGCCATTGCATTCGACCGCGCCGCCCAGACGATTGAATCACTGAATGATGACATCAACCAATATATTGAGAATGATAACCTGACCGACATCAAGGGTATTGGCAATTCCATTGCCGAGGACATTACCCAATACGCCGAAACGGGTAAAATTGACGTGCTGGAGTCGCTGCGCGAGCGTATCCCGGAAGGCGTTATCAAATGGCTGGACATATCCGGACTGGGCCCAAAAAATATTGCTAAAATCCACAAAGAGCTGGGTATCTCCACGATTGAAGAGCTGAAAAAAGCCTGCGAAGACGGTCGCGTGGCCGAGCTCGACGGCCTGGGCGAAAAATCGGCACAGAAAATCATTCAGTCTATCGAATGGATGGAGCAATACGACGAACGCTGCCGGCTGGATGAAGCAATTGTCATTGCTGAACCTATGATCGGGTTTCTAAACGAACTGGACGGCGTGGAAGAAATTAAAGTAGCTGGCTCGCTTCGTCGTTCCGCCGAAACTATCGGTGATGTGGATATCCTGATCGGCGCAGATGAAGATCATATTTCTGGAATTTTCGATGCTTTTGTTGGTCACGAGCTTGTTGTTGAGATACTGGGGCGCGGCGACACCAAAAGCTCAATCCGCACCCAGGCCGGCCGGCAGGTAGATTTGCGCATCGTTAAACCCGAACAGTTCCCCGCTGCCCTCATGTACTTCACCGGCAGCAAAGAACACAACGTTGTGCTGCGGCAGCGCGCCCGCGAACGCGGACTCTCCCTCAACGAGTACGGACTTTTTAAGCTTGATGAGGAAGGCGATACCAATTTTGACAAGCCCATTGACTACGACTCTGAATCAGACATCTACCAAACGCTGGACTTGAATTTCATTATCCCGGAGCTGCGCGAAGACCGCGGAGAAATTGAATTCTTTGAAGAAAATGAAAAAATGAATCTGGTTGCAGACGATGATATCCGCGGCGTAATTCATGCACACAGCACCTGGAGCGACGGCAAATTTTCGATCAAGGCGATGGCCGAAGCCTGCATCCAACGCGGATACGAATACCTGGGCATCACCGATCACTCCCAAACGGCGGCCTATGCCGGCGGGCTTTCCCCCGATGAAGTGAAACAGCAGTGGGAAGAGATTGATCAACTTAACGAAGCATTTGCTGACCAAAACTTCCGCATTTTTAAGGGCATCGAATCAGATATTCTGGGCGATGGCAGCCTTGATTATGAAGACGACCTGCTGGAACAATTCGATTTTGTAATTGCCAGCGTACATCAGGGTATAGCAATGCCCCGTTCAAAAATGATGGAGCGTTTTCGAAAGGCTATCACCCACCCCGCCACGCGCATTATCGGTCACCCGACCGGACGCCTGCTGCTGCGCCGCGACGGCAGCGACCTGGATATGAATGAACTGATTGAGCTGGCAGCCAAACACCATACCGCCATCGAAATTAACGCCAATCCGCGCCGGCTCGACCTTGACTGGCGCCACGGAAACAAAGCCAAAGACGCCGGGCTAATGTCGGCCATCAACCCCGATGCTCACCACACCGACGGCATCGATGACATTCAATACGGGGTAAAAATTGCAAGAAAAGGAAAGTTTGAACCGGCCCGTATCCTAAACACCAAAAGTGCCGACGAACTGGCCAAGTGGTTCGCTAAAAAGTAAAAACCAAATATAACTTGCCTTGTCATCCTGAATTTATTTCAGGATCTGTACTCCTTGTTTATATGAGTATTTTAGCATTCGGAACAAATTGCCCCATTTTTTCCTATGGATAATGCTATCTGCAATTAACCTTTCATCACAATGCTAAAACGTTTTTGTCTCCTATTTGCCATAGTAAATTTAATCCTCATTGGATGCGATAACTCCGAAACATCTTCAGACAGATCTTCATCGAATACCGATTCTGTACAAACCGATACAAGCAACCCATGGGGTGAATCGTATTCCAACGCAAAATACGATGTAAGCCTGCGAATGCCGGATGACTGGATATTGCTCGAAGAAAACAATTTAAAACCGGCAATGGGAACCTTTGCCATCAATCTTTTAAAGCCCGGTACCGGGGCTGAGCAGGAAACGCCGCTGCATGTGCACACCGAAGCCCAACACTCGTATGTAGCTATCTGGCCGCATGGCTACGGCACCGAGCTGCCCGCCAGCCAGTATGCAAAGCTCGACACCCTTACAAACACACCGGACTTTCAGTTTGAAGTGAATCACGAGAAATCGAAAGCATTGGTTCTAAAAGACGGCTCCGTCTGGGCTTATAATATTGTACCTGAAAATCCGCCAGCCAACTGGGAAAAACACGGCTTTATTTTTGCACAAATAAGCTCAACCAATAATTCGGCAACCTGCTATGATGAACAATCAGGAGAAGAGATTCCGTTGAAACAGTGCGATTTTCTGCAGGGCGACCGGTACGTGCGCGAAGCGGATCTCAACGGGCAGGAGGCCCAAACCGTTCGAAATATTCTGGAAAGTATCTCTCTTGATGATGTAGAAACAAAAAAGCAAGCCGCCGACCTGATTGAGATAGAGAAACCACTGCCTAATATGGACGTCACTTCACCGCTGACGATCAAGGGCAAAGCCCGCGGCCCCTGGTATTTTGAGGGATCATTCCGTGTGGAACTGGTTGATGCTGAAGGAAATAAACTGGCCGAAAAACAAGCGCAGGCCCAGGGCGAATGGATGACGAAAGACTTTGTGCCTTTTGAAGTTACGCTGGAATTCAACGCTCCGGATGATGAGCGCGGGCAGCTCATTTTCCACCGGGCGAATCCTTCGGGCCTGGAAAAAAATGCAATGAAATATACCCAGCCGGTCATCTTTCCACCTAAATAGCGCCGTGGAACTTTCTTGTTATTTTGGCTCTGGTGATTGCTATATTTATACCTGAAAGAATGGTGTTACTCTTATTAAACATGCAATGACCAAATCTGTAGAAAAGAACACGTACGCCGGCACACCGGAGGCCCTGCTTAATTTTCTTGGCAAGGCAGCATCCTATCCTTTTAAGCCATCCGGAGCAATCCGGCATATTCAAACACATATTTCGCATGTATTTATCGTGCCGCCGTATGTGTTTAAAATTAAAAAACCGGTGAACCTCGATTTTCTGGATTTTAGCACGCTCGAAAAACGCGCGTATTACTGCCGGCAGGAAATTGAACTTAATCGACGGCTCTGTTCCGGCATCTACCTGGATGTTGTACCCATTTATAAACAGGAAAACGAATACAGCTTTGAGGCAATGGATGGTAGCACTTCTGTTGCGGAATACGCCGTAAAGATGAAGCGGCTGCAACGCGATGGGTTCCTGCACAAAATGGTGCAAAATGAACAATTGACCCCATCTCACCTCGACAAAGTTGCTGAAAAATTGACTGCTTTCTATAAAGAGCAAAATCCCGATCAAAAAGTACTGGAAAGCGGACGCATTAAAAACATCAAAGTAAATACCGATGAAAACTTTGATCAGACCGTTCCCTTCACAGGCAAGACCATTGACAAGCTCACGTTCAGCATCATCAAAAAATTCACCAACCGATATTTTGACCATCATAAACCGCTTTTTGCCCGCCGCATTGAACAGCAACGAATTGTAGACGGACATGGCGACCTGCATCTGGAGCATGTTCACATCACCCCGGAGCAGACCTGCATTTACGATTGCATTGAGTTTAACGAGCGGTTACGGCATCTGGATGTAGCTGCCGATCTTGCATTTCTGGCGATGGATTTAGATTTCAATGGTTTGCCATCACACAGCCAATACTTCATCGAAACAATGGCTGAAACGTTGCAGGATGACGACCTTTTGCAAATTGTTGACTTTTATAAATGCTACCGGGCGTATGTACGGGGCAAAGTGGAAAGCATTACCAGCAGTGAAGAAGAAATACCGGAAAAAGACCGGGAAGAAGCGCTGCGCAAAGCAAAACGCTATTTTAGATTGGCGCTAAAATACGCCGTAATAGGCTCGCAACCGGTTGTTTTGATACTGATGGGGCCCATTGCCGGCGGGAAAACGACCCTTGCCCAAAAGCTCAGCCACAAGCTGTCGGTACCCCACATTTCTTCCGATAAGATTCGCAAAGAACAGGGCGGACAACCCCTGAAAGAGCGTACGCCGGCTCCGAAAAGAAATGAACTCTATTCTTCCCAAATGTCAGAGAAAACATACGGCCAGCTTTTCGATACGGCCAAACAGCATATACGACACCATCAAAGTGTGATCCTGGATGCAACATTTAGCAAGCACAAATACCGGACAAAGCTTAAATCAGCATTGCAGTCGCCTGGGGTAACTATTTGCTTCATTGAAGCACGCGCCCCGGAAAATGTTCTGAAACAACGCCTTAAAGACCGCGAGCACCAGGATAAAGTTATCTCGGATGCGCGGCTGGAGGATTTTGAGAAGCTGTACCAGCAATACGAACCGCCTGAAGAAATCGACCGCAAACACCTTATTCGCCTGGATACCAGCGGTACCACGGAGGAAACCTTGGGAGAACTATTCCGGCATCTTATGGAAAATAATTTAGCAGAAAATTAATAGCCGGCCCGGGCATTTTCTGGATAGCCCTTAAAGATAAACAGCCACCTTCACCATATTCCAAGTCTCTTTTTGAGGTTTCACAACAATAACCTCACACAACAGACCTACCTGTTGCCGCAATAATCGACTGAGGTGTTTATTGTCCGTTCGCGGCACATGCCCGATCATGCTATTCTTCCAATAAATCGCTACCGCAAACTTGTCATATTTATTATCCGGTTGGGCCACCAGTTTTAGTTGCTCTCCTGCCTGAATATCTTCAATAAACGACGGACCGTCATAATACTGGAATCCCGCTACATAAAACTTA
>JAFGWN010000095.1 GCA_016937115.1 Balneolaceae bacterium
AGAAAATTATCGATCGCGTTATTGGTACAAGCAACCGACCGATGCTGCTGAACGAAGAGAGAGAAGTAAAGCCAAAGCCGGTATTGGAAAAAGAGATGCAGCAGCTTTACCGGCAGCGACTGCCATTTTATGAGCAGGCGCAAGTAACTATTCAATCCGAAGATTTTAAATCTGTGGATGATCTGGTAGCGCAACTGGCAAAAAAAATACGTTATCATGTCGCACTCCATTAACATTCGCATTGCCCAGCAAACCTCGTATGATGTTTATACCGGAAGGAATATCTGGGATAAGGTAATCGCCTATTTTGAGTCGCACTATTCTGGCCGAAAATTATTTATTGCCATCGATTCCCGTGTTGATAAATTGCATGGACAAAAAGTTCAAGAAGAGTGTAAACGGTATTTTCAATCATGCCATGTATTGCAAGTTCCCGAAGGCGAAGAAAGCAAATCGATACAGCAGTGGAGCCTCCTGCAGGATAAACTACTTGAAAATGGTGTAGAGCGATCAACGCCACTGCTTGCCGTGGGGGGCGGGGTAACGGGTGATGTCGCCGGTTTTGCGGCTGCTTCTGTCTTGCGGGGCATTCCACTTGTGCATATGCCAACCAGTTTATTGGCAATGGTCGACAGTTCCATCGGCGGCAAGACGGGAATCAATCATTCTGTCGGGAAAAATTTGATTGGTGCTTTTTATCAACCAGATGCCGTTTTTACCGATATCGAATTTCTTGAAACACTGGATCGCAGGGAGTGGATCGGTGGATTGGCAGAAATGCTGAAGTATGCCGCGATCCGAAAGCCGGCGCTGTTTGATCAATTGGAACAGGCTGTTGAGGCAGGATTTAAGCCATCCGATCAATGGTTGGCTCTCATCCGGGAAAGTGCTCAAATAAAGGCAGATATTGTGCAGGAAGATGTGCATGAGTCCGGCAAACGTACCTGGCTCAATTTTGGGCATACCTTTGCCCATGCACTCGAAAAATGGGCGGGCTACGGAAATATATCACACGGTGAAGCCGTTTTTACTGGCATGATTGCAGCAACATATTTTTCAAAAATGCTGGGTTCTTCTGTCGAAGAGATACGTTTTGAGCCTTTCAAACCGTTGTACAATATCAATGTGCCGGGCGATGAAACTATACCCGAGCTAATTCAGGTAATGCAGAGTGATAAAAAAGTAAAAGAACAAACCATTAGGCTCGTCTTGTTGAAAAAATGGGGCGCGCCGTATTTAAAAAAGTGTGAAAACGAATTGGCGCTCCATGATTCCTGGAAAGCTGCATTTGATGCATTACGATAAATGAAATTGATAATAATATAACCTGTGGCATTACGCTATTTACATAAAGGATGGAAAAGTTTTTGGACCATCATACTTTCTATGCTATTGATTACAGTAGTGGTTGGCGGAGGTATATTCGGCCTGCTACAGCTTGATGCGACCAAAGATATTATTGTCGAAAAAATTGAGAATGATTTCAAGAAAAACTATGCCGGACGGCTTTCAATTGGTCAGATTGAGGGCTTATTGCCATTTAACGCAGAACTTAACGATGTAGTCCTGCTTTCAGCTTCACCCGATTCTGTGCAGCGAGATACATTGGTAGATATTGAGAAAATTAATATTGGTGTTGACGTTTGGGGCATTTTTCAAAATAAACTTAGTATTAATGCCTTTTCGCTGGAACAGCCATCTGTACGTCTGCTGGCTGATGGCGAAGGTTCATACACACTGGCGGATGCGCTAAAAAAAACGGAGCCCGAAACAACAGTAGACCAGGTAGCGAGTTCATGGATCAAGAATGTAGAGATTATCGCGCCTCAGGTTCGTATTACGGATGGTTCTATGTTTATCGAGAAGTTTTATGCTGTATCTGACGATGTACAATTGCCCGAACCTTTTGTGGTTGATTCAATAAACGCGAAGATGTTTATCGAGCTGACGGAAACCGAACGTTTTGTCGATATTGAAACGTTGACGGCGCAAGCCAAAGACCTTCGGGCCGGAAATATTGAAATTTCAGGTCAGGTTTACAATGACAGCCGGTATTTGGAATTTAACGCCTTCCAGTTTATTGCCGGCAGTTCTAACATCCGTTTCAATGGCACGATTGATGGGATTGATGTTTACCAAGGTGAAATACGGGAGCAGCTTGCCGATGCCGGGTATGACGTAGAGATCAGCTCAAACCGCATAAAGTTGAGCGAATTTTCCGATTTTCTTACCCAGCTGCCCGATGTTGAAGAACCGCTTGACTTCAGCCTGCAAACCAGCGGAAAAATCAATGATTTAGAACTCAATACCTTTTCACTGGGGGCTGGCGACAGCTACTTTGCCATAAATGGTCAGGTCGATAATCTTTTCAGACAGAATCAGCTGGCGTATCAGCTCGAGATCGATACGCTGGCCCTTCGAAAAAGGGACGCCGAAATTTTCATGGGTCCGCTTAATGCCAAGCAGTACACTGCGCTCGAAAATCTGCAGTTAAACGGTCAGGCACGTGGCAGCACCGATTCGCTTATTGTTGATGTGAGTGGAAACAGCACATTGGGATCTTTTACATTAGAGGGTGAAGGTCAGTTGGTTGCTCCCTACGGTTATCGCGGATCGCTTACAGGAAATAATGTTGATATTGGCCCGCTGGTTTCGGGCGACATCGATACAACCCAGCTGAATTTTTCTTCAACCATCCGCGGACAGAACACTTCGCTTACTACCGGTACAATGGAGTTTGTGGGCTCAGCCAGTAACAGTTTTATCAACCATATACCGATCGACAGTCTTCGTTTAACTACATCCTTAAATCGCGGGATGATGGAGGCGGAATATTTCTATCGTAACCGGGAACAGACCATCACCGGAGACGGAACAGCAAATTTCAATCAGGATGATCCGCCTATAACACTAAATGGGACTACAAAAAATGTGAACTTACCGACACTTTTTGTCGATTTACCGCTGGACTCAACCAGCCTGAATACATCCTATGAAATTGATATGCAGGGCCTTGAACCGGATCGTATGCAGGGAATGGCGCGTTTCCGGGTTGAAGAGTCGGTAATCGGAGGTGACTCAGTTCGCGCGCATCAGATAGAAGTACAACTGGATTCGCCCGACCTTCCCTCACGTACCCTTCAGGTGAACAGCACGCTGTTTGATTTAACAGTGACCGGAGATTTAAAACCAAGTAATATTTCAAACCAGGCTACGTACTGGGCTGATTATTTTAGGGAGCGTATTGCGCAGGAAATTCGTTTGGACAGCACAAACTATGTACCGCAAAGAAATCCTGCTGCCGTGGAACCGCTGCAGATCAAAGGAAATATAGAAGCAAAAGATTTTACACTGGTTCGCCAGTATTGGCCTGAATTCCCGACGATAACCACAAATTCTACGGCGAGCTTTGAAATATCGGCCGACGCGACAGACCTGAATTTTTCATCACAGATTCAGTCTGATACACTTACCATAAACAAGGTGCAGGTTAAAGGTGCGGGGAGTCGTCTGAGCGGGCAGTTTAAACACAACCGTACACTGAAAGAGTATTCAAACCTGCATTTTGAAACAGACGCTGTTCGGCTGGAATCTGAGCTGTTTGAAATGGACTCGCTGGGTGTTGATCTTAATTATCGTCAGGATTCGCTCTATTACGCCCAAAGGGTAGGCCGGTTTTCTGAAAATGCGCGGTTTAATTTCCAGATGCATTCCGTACTGTCCGATACTAATATCACTGTGGCAATTGATGAGTTTTTCCTTGGCAACGACAGTTATGCCTGGCAGAATGAAGGTACGCCAACTCTCATTTATAACAGGGCGAAAGAGATCCTTTTTGAATCCTTTCGTTTCCACAATCAGAACGAGTTTTTTGCCTTGCGGGGAACCTTTAGCCCCGACCGAAGCGATTCACTTTTATATATTATCCGCGATGTAAATCTGGGCCGCATATCAGATTTAATTACCGGCCGTGTTGATTTTGCGGGGCGCTTGAACGGCACCCTGCAAACACGTTCGCTCACCCGTACACCATCCATACAGGGCGACCTTACCGTAAACCGCCTGCAGTTGCAGGATCGGTTGGTGGGCGATGTCTCGTTTTCAAGTAATTTCAATGAGCAGCAAAACCGGTTTGATACACGACTCGAGATCATTACCGATTCAACCAAGTACAGCGATTACATAAATGCCAATGATAATATTGGACAAAATATTGTTCTTGACGGTTATTTTATGCCCTCGGATATAGAAACCGAACAGGATACCGTTTTCTATTTTGATGCCGACTTCAATGAAATCGATATGTGGGCGGTCCAGCTTATATTAGATAATATTTTTAGTCAGCTTGAGGGACGTGCCAGCGGCAGTGGCTACATTGCCGGGAATTTGCAGGATGTTAACTTTAGTGCCGATTTAGAGGCCGAAAATGTTTATGCGCGTCCCCGGTTTTTAAATACCAATTACTATCTGGATGGACCTATAACCTTAAACAGCGAAGATGGGGTTATCATAAAAGATGTAAGTGTGTCGGATAACAGGGGGGGCACCGGAACGCTTTCGGGAACAGTAGATTTAAACGATTTTAAACCAATAACCTATCTGGACCTGCAGCTACAGCTGAATGATCTTCGTTTCCTTGACAATAGTTATGATCCCGAAGTCCCCTTTTTCGGCAGTCTTTCGGGCACAGGAACTGTTCGTTTGACGGGCGCCAATACCAACATGCAGCTGCAAAGTATGGGATCCATTACCGTATCAGAAAATTCAACACTTTCTATACCACTGCTTGCGCAGACAGAGTTAAATACAACCAATAATTTTATTCAGTTTGTCGACTCATTTGAGAATCCGGAGCAGCAGAATGCTAATCTGACCGGAGACGATTTGGATGACGGAAATCTTGATGAAGAAACAATTGAGCAGGCGCTTGATGATTTGACGTTTAATGAGCGGTTTAATCTGGACCTGCAATTTAATGCTCCCAAGGATATTGCTGTACGATTGATATTTGATCCCGTAACCGGTGAAATACTGCGTGCTCGTGGAACGGGTCGTTTGCGTATTACGATGAATAACGGCAATGTGCAAATGTTTGGTAATTATGCAGTTAGCGGTGGGAGCTACCAGTTTGTGAGTGGTGAAATTTTTGCACGAGAGTTGGATATTCGCCCGGGGGGGAGTATTGTCTGGGAAGGCCCGCCCGATAATGCCCGGCTCGATATTGAAGCGGTGTACCATGCACGTACAAGTACCGACTTTTTAGGAGGTGCAGGATCAGAGAGTACAACCGAAGGAGCTTCTGGCCGTATACCGGTTGATTTAATCGTGGAGATATCGGGAACGATGAGTAGTGTTGAAAACAGCTATTACTTTGAATTGCCAAACAATTTTAATCTGACATCAAATTCCAGGGCCCAATTCCGTATCAACCAGATTAACCGCGATGAGCAGCAAAAACTGTTGCAGGCAACCAGTCTGCTGTTAACAGGCGATTTGTTACCGGTGCAGTCAGGGACCCAGACAGCAAGTTTAGGACAGAGTTTGTCGACACGAAATACGCTCGTAAATCCATTGCTTTCGAACCAGGTAATTAGCCCATTATTGTCAAATCAGATAAATTCATTGCTTAACAGTGATGTAAGCCGGTTTGACATCGACTTTAACCTAAATGCATACAACCAAATTGATTTGGGAATTGCATTGAGATTGTACAACGATAAGTTGATCTTACGGAGAGAAGGATATTTAGCCGGTGGAAACACAGAGAGTACGTTTGGAGACCGTATTGGAGATCTGAATGCAACCTACCGTATCAACCGAAATTTATCCATCACGGCTTTTCATCGTCAGGATCAGACACTGAGCAGTTTTACAGGCCCCAATCGAAACACTGAGCTTACGCCTACTGTTGATGGAGTAGGTTTGGAAGCACAGGTCCAGTTTAACACATGGCAGCAGCTTTCCCATAAAGTTCAGAACTTTTTCAGGCGACTGGTGGGGAAAGAAGAAATTGATTTTGAAGCACGAGAAGAAGAGAATAAAACAGAAGCAACAAACGAAGAAGAAAATATAACAGAACAAAAGAATAAATAGAACATTTTAAATTATTATTGATGTCAAAAAATAAGAAAGAAACATTTGAAGAAATTATTCTGGATATCTTGCAGAAGAATCCGGAAGCACGCCTTCCTTTCGATGTATTACAGCAAATATTACAAGTTAACAGTGCGAATGATAACAAAGCACTGAAGAGTACGATCAACAGTTTGTTTGATCGTAACCTGATTGTGAAAAAGAAAGGTGGAAGTATACAATTAGCAAAACAATCGAATCGCAAGAAATCGTCTGGTAAAAAAAATGTTACCGGTAAGCTTGATATTAGTCGGCACGGCACGGGCTATCTTATTGCCGATGGGCATGAAGAAGATATTCGGATAAACAATAAACACCTTGCTACAGCGCTGCCGGATGATACCGTGACTGTCGAACTGTTTTCAGGAAAAGGCCGCGGAAACCGGTTGGAAGGCAAAGTAATTGAAATTGTAAGCCGGGGCCGCCAGATTTATGTAGGTACCCTCAAAAAACAGGGAAAGCAAAATTTTCTCATTGAACCGGATGAAAAATCAGCCCATACCGACTTTTTCATCCTTCCAGAGCATATCAATGGTGCACATCCTGGCGATAAAATAATTTTTGAACTGGTTGATTGGGTGCATCCCCGGTCGCTTCCGGAAGCCCGCATTGTACAGGTCTTGGGTAAACAGGGCACGAATGATGCCAATCTGTTGTCGATATTGGCTGAAAACCAAATTAAAGCGCCTTTCCCGAAAGAAGTTGAAGACTTTGCCGAGGAGATCGGTTACAACATTCCCGAAGCAGAAGTCGAACGCCGAAGGGATCTGAGGGATGAAGCGATTTTAACAATCGATCCCGAAGATGCCCAGGATTTTGATGATGCGATCAATATCAAAATTTTGGATAACGGCAATTACTATCTGGGTGTTCATATCGCGGATGTAACCCATTATATGCCGCGCAATTCCATTTTGGATGAAGAAGCCGAGAAAAGAGGCACCAGCGTTTACTTAGTGGACCGGGTGATTCCGATGCTGCCCGAAAAATTGAGCAACGGCGTCTGCAGCCTGCGACCGGAAGAAGATAAACTGGCCTACAGCTGTTTCATGGAAATTGCCCCCAATGGAAAGTTGGTAGACTACTCTATTGAGCAAACCGTGATTCATTCCCAAAAACGCTTAACATATGAGCAGGCACAGGAAATAATTGACGGCAAGGACAGCCCGTTTTCAACTGAAATTAAAACAGCCGCCAAGCTGGCTCGCGTATTAATTGATAAACGATTTAAAGAGGGCAGTATCAATTTTGAAACACCCGAGCCGAAATTTGTGCTCGATGAAAATGGCAAGCCCATCGAGGTGATTCTCAAAGAGCGTCTGTTTGCGCACCGGCTTGTAGAAGAATGTATGTTGATGGCGAATCAGACCGTTGCTTTACATATCGAAAACCTGAGGAATCAGTCGAACAAGAAAAATGACAAAGATCTGTTTCCTTTTTTCTATCGTATTCACGATAAACCGGACATCGAAAAACTGCAAAATATTAAAGAAACGGTTAAACCGTTGGGCATCCGGTTTGATGTAAGTAATAAAATCAGTTCTAAAGCCATCAATACGCTGTTGAAAGAGGTGGAAGATACATCCGTGGAGCTGACTGTTACCGACTTAATGCTGCGCGCGATGGCAAAAGCCGAATACAATCCGGATAATATCGGACACTTTGGACTTGGATTCTCAAACTATGCACACTTTACCAGCCCCATTCGGCGATATCCCGATGTAATTGTGCATCGGTTGTTGAAATCTTACGATGCCGGCAAGCCGGGATATAAATACCGGGAGCTAAAAAAGCTGGGCTCGCATTGCAGCGAGCGTGAACGTGCGGCTATCGATGCTGAACGCGATTCCGTTAAGCTGAAACAGGTTGAATATCTTAGTCAACACCTTGGCGAAGAGTTTGAAGGCGTCGTGAGCGGCGTGATTGAAAATGGAATTTTCGTTGACTTAAAAAATATTCACTGCGAAGGAATGGTACGTGTAAGTGACTTAAATGATGATTATTATGTATACGACGAGAAACAGCACTGCCTTGTTGGCCGGTCAAACGGGAAAAAATATCAGTTGGGAACAGAAATTAATGTTAAAGTGGTTCGCACTGATATTGAACAGCGTCACATAGATCTTGCACTGGTGAACTAAGTTTGCTAAGATAGAGATATACTTAAGCCAAAAAATACTCATTATGAAAGCTTTCAAATCTCCATTTCGGTTATCGGTTATTGTAACTTTCCTGTTGGCCTTTATGCTTATTGATGCGTCTGATGTGAAGGGGCAGTACTTTTCATTCGGCAAAAACAGGGTGCAATACAAAGACTTCGACTGGCGCTACATCCAGTCTGAGCATTTTGATGTGTATTATTACACATCCCGAAATTACGATTTGGCAACTTTTTCGGCTATGGCACTGGAAGCATCACTCAAGCAACTCAGCGAAGACTTTGGCCACCAAATAGCCGATCGAATAGAGGTAATTATTTATGATTCGCATAACGATTTCTCTGAAACAAACGTGGTGGCGCTGCCTACTTCAGCCGAAGGAATTGGTGGGGTAACGGATCCGTTTAAAAACCGGATCACCATGCCCTTCGATGGTGATTATGAACAGTTCAGAGCTATTCTACAGCACGAGCTGGTGCATGCCGTAATCAATGATATGTTCTACGGCGGTAATGTACAGTCGCGGCTTTCGGGCAATGCGCTACAGATACCGCTTTGGTTTAATGAGGGGTTGGCTGAGTACAGCGCCAGCGGGTACGATACAGAGACAGGTCTATATATTCGGGATGGTATTGTAAATGATTATCTGCCGCCCATTCCGCGCCTGGGTGGATTCCTGGCATACCGTGGCGGGCAGTCGGTGTGGAATTTTATCGCCGAAGAATATGGTCGGTCGAAGATCACTGAAATTATGCAGACACTGAAGTCCCAGCGTAATATTGAAGCCACGTTTCGTCGTACCCTGGGCTTAAGTATGGAAGAATTTTCGGAAGAATGGCAGGATTACTACGAGGAAATTTATGCGCCTTCGGTAGCTGAACGTGATGAAATTGATGACATTGGTGAACTGCTGACGGAAGACGGCTATAACACCAGTCCGGCATTTTCGCCACAGGGTGATAAGATAGCACTAATTACCAGCGAGCGCGGCGGTGTGATGGATGTTATTGTGATAAATGCGATAACCGGTGAAAAAATTAAAACACTTATTAAAGGAAACGAGAGCATTAATTTCGAAGAGTTTAACATCCTTAGCCCGAATTTAAGCTGGTCGCCCGATGGCAGTAAAATTACGCTTTCAGCAAAATCGAAAGGTAAAGATCAGCTGGCGATTATTGACTATGAAACCGGTGAACGGCGGTTTGTGGCTTTCCCGAATATTGATGCCATCGGTTCGGTGGATTGGTCGCCCGACGGTAACAAGATTGCCTTTGACGGCAACATTGGTCCGTTTCAGGATATATTCGTTTACAATCTTGAAACCCAGAGCCTGACCAATGTTACCAACGATGTGGCTACGGATAAAGAACCGACATGGGGCGCTGATTCAGAGACAATCTACTTTACTTCTGCCCGGGGCGATATGTTACAGCTTAATGAGCTTAAAAATAATGCTGAGCTGTTGACGTCCAACGATATGTATACCACCGATATTTATGCGGTGAAGGTTGGGGAGAATCGGGCGCAGCGATTGACGCAGACCCCACTCTGGAATGAGCATCAGCCCGAAACAACCCGTGACGGAAAATTAATTTTTATCTCGGACGAAAATGGGATTTCAAATGTATATCAGCTAAACTTGGAAGACCGAACAACCACTCCATTGACAAACCTCTTGTCCGGGGCGCAGCAAATTTCCATCAGCGCAGATGGCAGCCGGTTGGCAATAAGTTCATTGAATGAAGGTATTACCAATATCTATGCTGTATCGGCCCCATTCTCACGGGCAAAACACCAGCGCCTTGACGATAACCACTGGGCCGAGCGGCGTGCTAATGAAACCATTGAGCAGCGGGTACCAGCTATTGGTTACGTGAAGAACTTTGTACGAGGTAAGCAGTTTGTAAGTGCAGAAGCCTCCCAGCAGAACCCTTTGGTTCAAACAGATAGCGACTCTGTGGGTGTTACAACACCGGATTCAGCGGTAACGGATACCGTACCCGTTGCGGAACAGCCCGATACAACCCAGACAGAAGATCAAGACCCCGATAATATCGATTTTCGTAACTACACATTCGATTCCGAGGTTGAGGATGATACGGCCTTTGCCAATAAATATTTGGGAGAGGATGTGTTCGATGTCGAAAATAATACAACCGAAGACGGGCGGTATATTCCCTCGGATTACCGATTGCGGTTCAGCACCGACTTAATTTATGCGGGCGGCGGATTTTCTACCTTTTCTGGTGTCAATGGGCTCACGCAAATTCAGTTTAGCGATCTGTTGGGTGATCATCGCATTTCGTTCGGAACCAACCTGGTATTCGACTTGCGTAACAGCGACTATTTTGTGCAATATGGTAATTTTAAAAACCGTGTAAACTGGCTCTTTAACCTTTCGCATACTTCTTACAGCTTCCAGACGTTTGGTAATGAAGCACTCCGGTATCGTTACTTCTCGGGCGGTGTTACGGCTCAGTACCCATTCAACAAGTTTCAACGAATTGACTTCACCCTTTCGGGCGTTAACATAGCGCAGGATGTCACCATATTTGGCGTTGATTCTACCGATAATAAAAGCCGGGGATTTGCCTATCCACAAATTACATTTACGAATGATAAAACGATACCGGGCTATATTACTCCACAAGCTGGTTTCCGATACGCAATTGGCGTAAGTGGTAGTCCTCCAATCACGGAAAACACTCTTCAGTTTGCTTCCGTGCTGGGCGATTTTCGTAAGTATTTTGATCTTGGAAGCCGCTACAGTTTTGCTGTTCGCGGCTCCGGTGGGGCCTCAATCGGGCGCGATTCTCAAACATTCTTTTTAGGCGGTCTCCAGGGGTGGATCAACCGAAAGTACGCCGACAATGTTGCCCCGTTTGATCAATTTTTTGATACATTCCTTTCGCCGCCGGCCATCCCGCTTCGCGGGCATGAATATTTTGCCATCACCGGCGATAAGTTTTCACTGCTTAATGCCGAATTTCGATTCCCTCTTTTTGCGGCTATACTACCGGGACCTATTCCCATTTTACCACTTTATAATTTAACGGGTGTGGCTTTTGTTGATGCCGGAATGGCTTGGGGACAGGATGTAGAATATAAAATACCGCGAACCAACCAAACCTATTACACTAACGAGTCGGATCTTGATTTTAAGGTGCGCCGGGAGAATACCATTAGCGTAGGAGGGCAGGAGCTGCCGGCACCTAATGGTGACGTATTAATCGGTGCGGGTGTTGGTTTACGCACTATTATCTTTGGTTTACCACTACGTTATGATGTAGGCTGGCCTTACTTCCGGGATGGTTTTGAAGGTGATCCGGTGCATTATATTTCAATCGGCATCGACTTCTAATCAATTTTATATAGAGTTGAATGGAGGCTGCTTCCAAAAGTGGTCTCCATTTTTTTATGGGTTGATGAATCAGTTGTTGGTGATATCAATTTTCAACAGCCGATCGAAATTGCGCTGCGGATCTTGAAAATAGACAAACGTTATATATTGCTGGCGGCTTCTGCTAAACATCTGGTCAAGGGAAAGATCATCGATTTGGTTCTCCTGAATCAGCACATATTTGTAACTGTAAATACCTTGTTTGATAAGCGCATGGCCTTTCCAAAGAGAGGCTGTTGAATCAAACCGCATGCGAAAGCGTTGGTCAATCATCCAGTTATTAAAATCACCCAGCAGGTAGAG
>JAFGWN010000096.1 GCA_016937115.1 Balneolaceae bacterium
ACATCAAAAACCCGATCCAAAATTGGTCTTCCGCAGGGATAGCAGCTAAATCGCCAAGTATTGCTTCAAATCGCAGGCTGCCAATATGCTGAAAGGTCAAGAACATAGCTACAAGAAACGCGAAATCGCCAATTCGGTTGTAGATAAATGCTTTTTTGGCAGCGCTGGAGTTTTTCATCTCGGAGTACCAGAAGCCGATCAACAGATATGAACAGAGCCCTACGCCCTCCCATCCGAGGAACAGTAGCAGCAGATTATCTGCCAATACCAGGTTCAGCATGGCAAAAATGAACAGGTTCAGGTAGGCAAAAAATCGCCAGTATCCTTCATCATGCCACATATAACCGATAGAATACAAATGAATCAAAAAACCAACACCCGTTACAACCAGCGTCATCAAAATAGAAAGCTGGTCGATTTGATACGCGATATCAACGCTAAAACTTCCGGTTTCAATCCAGGTAAAAAGAGTGGCGAAAATGGGGTCAGAGTTCTCTCCTATATTCAGAAAGAAATAGAAAGCAATAACAAATGGTACAAATACAGAAAGATTTGCAATGGTACCAATCAACGATTTTTTTCGGCGATACTCCTCAGAAGAGAGTCCGACCAAACCGTTAATAATAAACCCGAGCAAGGGCAGCCCGACAATTAGAGAAACAAGCGTTGTAGCGGAATCCATTTATTGCAATTCTGAATTTAAATCAATGCCTTTTGAGAATGGAAAATACCAACCCAAAGGAAAATTGTAGAGGGCAAAGATACAAAAAAGTGAGTGAAGGTAAAGAGTAAAATTATGGAATTATGGATCCTGTTTTTTTCATTCTTTAATGAATTGATTTTTCCGAATGTTCGTTAGGTTTCTTAACATTCGAGCCAAAATAAATTAAATTTTAAAACTTGTCGGCATCTTTTATTTTTAGATTCAAATTTATAAAAGTGCTTTTAAACAAACGCGGTTATTGTGCAGATTAAAAAAAATCTATCCAAGCTATATCCTCTCTTTTTCACTTTTTTATTCTTGCTTATTTCTCAACCGGCCTTTGCCGTAGAATCAGCCCATGGCATTGATGGCGGAGCGCTCAGCATCTGGTGGATTATCCCTTTTGCAGGTATTTTGTTATCGATTGCTATATTCCCACTGGTAGCTGAAGAATTCTGGCATCACCACTTCGGAAAAGTATCGGCATTCTGGGGTATAACGATTATTGTTCCCATGCTTATTTTCGTCGGTTTCAGTACCACTTTATATGAAGTACTACATGTATATCTGCTTGAATATTTCCCATTCATTATTCTGCTGTTTGCCCTGTTTACCATATCGGGTGGTGTGCGGGTTAAAGGATATTTAAAAGGCACACCCGAGGTTAATACACTCTTTCTGTTTATAGGTACTATACTGGCCAGCTGGATGGGAACAACCGGTGCGGCCATGCTGCTTATTCGTCCCATGTTACGGGCAAATCAGTGGCGAAAGAAAAAAGTGCACATGGTTGTATTTTTCATCTTTTTGGTTGCCAATGTAGGCGGTTCCCTTACCCCGCTCGGCGATCCACCGCTATTCCTGGGGTTCCTGCAAGGGGTTGACTTCTTCTGGACCACAACCAACCTATTCTGGGAAATGAGCTTTGTGGTAGTAATACTCTTGGTGATGTACTACTTCTGGGATCGTTACCTGTATGCCAGGGAAGAGCAGCCTGAGGATCCGATCGCAGAAGATAAAGAGCCGCTCGGCCTCGAAGGCAGTTTTAACCTTCTTCTGCTGGCCGGCGTTGTAGGCTTCGTGTTATTTTCAGGCATCTACGATTTAGGGGAAATTGTTATTTACGATGTTCATGTCCGTGTTGCCGGTATTATCCGCGATGCCGGCCTGCTGCTGCTCTCTTACCTGAGTTGGATATGGACCTCCAAAGAGAGTCGCGCCGCCAACGGTTTCGACTGGTTCCCCATTAAAGAGGTAGGCAAACTTTTTGCGGGAATTTTTGTGACAATTATCGCCCCTATTGCCATGCTTAAAGCTGGTAAAGAAGGTGAAGGCGCACTTCAATTTGTTAATGATGCAGTATTTACGAATGGCGAGCCGAATAATGCCATGTTCTTCTGGGTGACAGGAATGCTCTCCGGATTCCTCGATAATGCCCCGACCTATCTGGTGTTCTTTAACGCAGCCGGTGGAAATGCAGAAGTATTAATGAATGAGCTTTCCCATACACTCATCGCAATATCTTCGGGAGCGGTCTTCTTTGGTGCACTCACCTACATTGGTAATGCCCCAAACTTTATGGTAAAATCTATTGCCGAAACATCCGGTGTAGATATGCCCAGCTTCGGTGGCTACATGATATGGTCAGTATGCATCCTGATTCCTATTTACCTGCTGGTAACCTGGATCTTTATTTAAAACTTCTCTTTAGCAAAATGAAGAACGCTGGACAAATATATCACTGTTTTGTCCAGCGTTCTTCTAATCTCTTTTGAGCTATCTGCTTTTTTGTTCCTTAGCTACATTTATTTATAGAAATAAGATTCCAGGCAATAAACCATGGATACAACGTTGAGGAGCTTCATGGCCTGTGTTCGCAAACGGACATACTCGCTATTCCCCTACGGGCGGTATCTACAGAAGAGCTTCCTGTAGCAGGTAACCGTAACCTATTCACTTTCTGGCAAGAACGGGACTGCTGCTGGCTTGGGTTTGGACGGAGTGCAGCCAACCCCCTTTTTAGGTTTTAACATAATATATCTGCTGTTAGCTGTTGGATACATTGCCATACTGTTCCGCAGAGGAAACATGAGAGATAGCAGTTAGTAAACAAACAGGCAGAAACTTAGAGTCAGAGTTGATAATTCTTTACGCCTGTTGATTTAAGTTAAGCCATTCTAAAAATCAGGCATCTGCTTTCCCCGGCCCCGCGCACGTTACCAGCGCAACAGATTAATTCGACTCACATCAACAGAAAGGTTATTACGGAAGATGGCAATAATAATCGCCAAACCTACCACCGCTTCAGCGGCAGCAACAGCCAGAGAAAAGAAGACAAGTATCTGTCCGTCAACATTGCCGTGGTAACTGCTAAAAGAGAGAAGTGAAAGGTTCACCGCATTTAGCATAAGCTCTACACACATAAAAATCACGATGGCGTTTTTTCGGATAAGTACGCCAATAATGCCAATGCAAAAAAGGACGGCGCTGAGCGCCAGATACCAGTCTATACTAATCATTTTTTTCGGTAACAGGATTAATGGTATGCTGTGCAATAAGCAGAGCACCAGTCGCGGCAGCCGTTAAAAGCAGGGCGACTATATGAAAAGGGAGTATATATTCTTTAAAAAGCACATCTCCAATAGCTTCAACAGTGCCAATCTGAGCCATTTGAGGCGAAATTTCGGGCAGCATATTAGAAACCGTTCCCATACTGTACAAAATTTGAGCAAGTACGGCCACACCAAAAATAAATGCAACAAAGTATTTCACACGAAGCTTATTGAATAAACTCTTCTCTGCATCCAGGTTTAAAAGCATAATCACAAACAGAAACAACACCATTATGGCGCCGGCGTATACAATCACCTGGATGACGGCTACAAACTGGGCCTGCAAAAGTAAATAGACACCCGCCAGAGCCACCATGGTTAAGACCAGAAACAGCGCGCTGTTCACCGTGTTGCGGCTTATGACCACCGCCAGTGCCGATGCAACAGCCAGGATAGCCAAAAATATGAAGATGTAGCTAATCATAAATATTCTTTAGATTGAATTGGCTGTAAAGGTATTGAAATTTGATTCTTGCTTCAACTGTTTTTTTGGTGATTTTAGGATATCCGATATATGATTATAAGGCTAAACGGCCTTACCAGAAATAGATCAGCCCCATCGCCCCTAACACCCAGCAGTACCATGCAAAAGGATGAATACCTTTATTCTGCAAAAGAATAATCAAGTATTTAAGTGCAAAATAACCCGAAATAAAGGCGGTGAAAAAACCTGTGATCAGTGCCAGTGCATCATTCACAGCAATGCCGACCTCAATCATTTCTTTAACTTCCAGCAGCATGGCCCCGGCGATCACAGGAATTACCATCAAAAAAGAGAAGTCGGCCACCTCTTTTCGCTTGATTCCCAGGTAAAGCCCCAGTGATATCGTTGAGCCCGAACGACTGATCCCCGGCAAAATAGCAAAAGCCTGAGCCAGACCAATTCCAAACGCGCTACCGCTGCTCAAATGGTTTTCAAATGAATCCTGGAAACGAGTTAAAAACAGAATTAAACCGGTAACCATCAGCATGATGGAAACCATAAACGGATTGAGAAATATATGCTCAATCTGATCTTTGAGGGTAAGCCCGACGATCAGGGCAGGAATCATGCTTAGCAGCACAAACCAGGTCAGCTTTAAATTGGGATCCGTTTCCCACTGCTCTGAAAAGCTTTGCGATGAAGCCGGAACGCCCCGCCACGACCGAATGATATCCGCAATTTTTTGGCGGTAATAAACTAAAATGCTGCACAACGTACCGAAATGAACAACCACTTCGAAAGTAATATTTTTATCAAGCTCGCCGCCCAGCATGGCTTCACCCAAAACCAAATGGCCCGAACTGCTAATCGGCAAAAATTCGGTGAGACCCTGAATCAGTCCCAGTATAAAAGAATCTAAAAGCTCCATGAATCAATTTTAAAAATTATTACAATGCTTTCGATAATAATATCACCCTACTCAAGTTTATTCTATTTAGTTTTTCAGGCAAAGATTGTAAGTTAAGCCCGCATTTAAATACATTCCTTTTTAAACGCGGCATCGAAAATAGGTATTCCTAAATCAAATTGTAAATCAATATTTAAAAATGGCCATCAATCAACCTTCCACTGATGTAGACATGCAGGCGCTCGGCGAAAAAATTGACCGCTCCAGCGCTTTTATTGAAGATATTTACCGTGAACTCGAAAAAGTAATCGTGGGGCAGCGCTATATGATCGACCGCCTGCTCATTGGCCTGCTGGCCGATGGACACGTATTGCTCGAAGGCGTTCCCGGCCTGGCCAAAACGCTGACCGTCTCATCGCTGGCTCAGGTCATCAGTACCGACTTTCAGCGACTGCAATTTACGCCCGATCTTCTGCCGGCCGATTTGATCGGTACACTCATCTACAACCAGAAAGAAGCAGAATTTACTGTTAAAAAGGGACCTATTTTCGCCAATATTATCTTGGCTGATGAGATCAACCGGTCGCCCGCTAAAGTGCAGAGCGCCCTGCTCGAAGCCATGCAGGAACTGCAGGTTACTATTGGTGATACCACCTACCCGCTGGATGAACCGTTCTTGGTGCTGGCCACGCAGAACCCGGTAGAGCAGGAAGGAACCTATCCCCTGCCCGAAGCGCAGGTCGACCGTTTTATGATGAAGATCAATATCGACTATCCCTCCGAGCAGGAAGAGATGGAAATAATGCGCCGCATGGCAAAAACCGGCAAAAATGAGACGCTGAAGCCCGTTATTGCCTCAGACAAGGTTTTGGAAGCACGCCAAGTGGTCAACGAAATTTATATCGACGAAAAGGTTGAGCAGTATATCATTGATCTCGTTTTCGCCACGCGTACTCCATCGAACTATCGACTTGATAAACTAACCGAACTCATCAACTTTGGCGCATCACCGCGGGCGTCCATCAACCTGAACCTGGCAGCCCGGGCGCATGCGTTTATGGAACACCGGGCCTATGTAACACCCGAAGACGTGCGGGTTATTGCCAAAGACGTGATGCGGCACCGCATCATCCCAACATTCGAAGCGGAAGCCGAAAATATCACCTCCGAAGATCTGATCGACGAAATTATGGGAACGGTTCAGGTTCCGTAATCACAGCCATTCGGTTTTAATTGATGTAAACATAAAAGCCCGGTTCCGAGCATTCGGAACCGGGCTTTTATAATAATGATTCAGATAACGCTATTCTTCCTCGTCGCTATCCTCTTTTTCTTCCTTATCGGCTTCTTCTTTTGCTCGTTGCTCAGCAATTTTGCGCTCTACTTCTTTGCGCTCCTTCTCTTCCATCTCTTCTTTGAGATCGGCCAGACCAGACATTTCTCCCAGCGTTGGGGTGCCGGTTTCGGGCGCCTTGGGGGCGCTGCCTTTTCTTGTCTTCTTCTCTTTCGTTGAAGAACCAGACGTTTTAGCTTTCTTGGCATCATCCTGGTTTTGGCTGAGCGTGATATTTTTGCTCGACTCATCAAGCTCAATAACGTAAGCCGTCAGCTCATCACCTTCGGAAAGGTCATCAAGTTCGCCGTCCAGTTTACTGCCGGGAACAAAGCCTTCAAGATCATGCGGAAGTTTAACGAACGCCCCTTTGTCGGTGATCTTGCTCACTTCACCGGTAACCTCGGAGGTGAGACCGTGTTCTTCTGAGAACGCTTCCCAAGGGTTCGCTTCAATCTGTTTGTGACCCAATGTAATACGTCGGTTATCAAAGTCAATTGCAAGAATCACAACCTCGATTTCCTCATCCTTGTCGATAAGCTCACTCGGATGATCAACCTGCTCGGTCCAGCTGAGGTCGGAAATATGAATAAGTCCGTCGATACCCGGCTCCAGCTCTACAAACACGCCAAAGTTGGTGAGGTTGCGAACGGTTCCGGTATGCTTGGATCCCACGGGGTAACGCTTGTCGATATCTTCCCATGGATCTTTCTCCAGCTGCTTGACACCGAGTGAAATCTTCTTCTCGGGCTCGTTAACATTAAGCACCACACATTCAATAATATCATCCTTACTAACAAGCTGCGAAGGATGCTTGATATGCTGCGTCCACGACATCTCACTAATGTGAATGAGACCTTCAACGCCTTTCTCAAGCTCAATAAAGGCACCGTAGTCGGCGATAGAAACAACGCGACCCTGAACCTTCATACCTTCCGGATATTTCAGGTCGATGTCGTCCCACGGCTGCGGCTGCAGCTGCTTGAGGCCAAGCGATACACGCTTGCTGTCTTCATCAAAGTCGATTACGGCAACGTTAAGCCGTTGGTCGAGCGAAACGATTTCTTCTGGATGATCCACGCGGCCCCACGAGAGGTCCGTGATGTGAAGCAGGCCGTCAACACCGCCAAGATCAATAAACACACCAAAGTCGGTGATGTTTTTGACAATACCTTCGAGCACCTGCCCTTCTTCAATCGTAGACAGAATTTCTTCGCGCTGCTCTTCGAGGTCAGACTCAATAAGCGCTCGGTGTGATACAACAACATTTTCAACATGCATATTGAGTTTCACAACCTGGAACTCCATCGTCCGGCCTACATAGGCGTCGAAATCACGCACCGGGCGCACATCAATCTGCGAGCCGGGCAAGAAGGCGTCAATCCCCATTACATCAACAACCATACCCCCTTTGATGCGACGTTTGATATATCCTTCAAGGATTTCGTCATTTTCGTTAGAACGCTGAATAGTTTCCCAGGCGTGCAGAATATCTGCCTTACGGCGTGATAGAATTAACTGCCCTTCCTGGTCTTCAACCTGATCGAGAAATACATCGATTTCGTCGCCGGGCGCCAGATTTTCAATTACTTCATTCGGAAACTCATTGGCCTGTACAATACCTTCAGATTTGAATCCGATATCGACAACAACATATTTATCGTCAACGGAGACAACACGGCCGGTTACTATTTCCTTCTCTTCAATTTCATTTAATGTATCTTCATACATTGCGGCGTAATCGTGAAACTCTTCATCCGTATAGTCTTCGGAGGCCGCTTCTAACTGATCATAGGTGTAGGCATCTTCATCAAGTTCGCCGGTAAATGAAGCTACTTCTTCTGCTTCGGGTTCAACCCGAACTTCCTCTTCGGTAACAGCATCGACATCAGAATCTTCGGTCTCTTCTTCAGATTTTTCTACTGCTTCGGGCTCATCTGCAGCTGTAGTTTCTTCGTTTTCTTCTTTAACCTCTTCGGCTGTATTTTTAGCCTGGTCGGTTGTTTCTTCTTGTTTTTCTTGTTCTTGTTTAACGTCTTCGGTCATTATAGGTTTTTATTAAAATTGCCGCATCCTCCCGAATATTCGGGATCAGAATGGGATTAGTGTTAGCATTATTATTTAAAAGTTAAATCTGTCTGTTCATCAATAATTGAACATATCTGTTGAACCTGTTCATCAAAACGCATTCCGGTCGTATCAAGTTCGATCGCATCCGGCGCTTTTTTCAGTGGATCCGCTTCGCGTGCTGTATCTTTACGGTCACGGTCCTGTATATTTTTTCGCACTTCGTGGAATGTTATATCAGCTCCCGATGCTTCAAGTTCCTTAAAGCGACGCCGGGCCCGCTCTTCTACATTGGCCGACATAAAAAACTTGAGATCAGCATCTGTAAAAACTGCGGTGCCCAAATCGCGGCCTTCAGCTATGTAGGTACCCTGCTTAACTTTTTCACGCATCAGCTCATTAACAAATGAGCGCACGCGCGGAAGCGAAGCAATGGCACTTACCTGATCCGCAACTTTTTTTGTGCGCAATTTTGAAGTGACATCACGTTCGTTAACATATACTCGAAATACATCGTCTGTGTATGAAAACGAAATAGATACACGGCTCAACAAATCAAAGAGCGTATCGATATCTTGATCAACCTCGAGGTATAACCACGTAATTGCCCGGTAAAGAGCACCTGAATCAAGATATTCGATATTCATTTTCCGGGCTACGGCTTTTGCTGTGGAACTCTTTCCAGAACCGGCCGGCCCGTCAATTACAATGATCATTACAGAAAGTCTCCTAAATTAGGTTTAATTTTTAAATTTTTCAATGATTTCTTGTTTAATGTTTCGAGAAATTTTAACTTTCGGGTCTTTCGGAAAAAGGATTCCAATAATACTCAATTTTTGACGAACAGTTAAGTAAATTCAATAAATTTTATGCCACAACATAAGCAAGCCATTAAGCGCGTTCGACAGAACGAAAAACGTCGGCAGCACAACCGAAAGCAGCGTTCAAAAATGAATACGCTGGTTACTAAAGTTCTTGAAACCACCGACAAGGAAGAAGCACAAGAGCTTCACAAAAAAGCCGTTTCGTATCTGGATAAAATGACGAATAAGGGCAAGATCCATCGCAACAATGCAGCCCGGAAAAAATCAAAGCTTACCAAACACGTAAATAACCTGTAACACAGGCTTCATATTCTTGGCTAACTCCCTTTCAAGAGCTCTTCTTATTATTTTGGACGGCTATGGATTAGCCAAAAACCCTGATGTAAGTGCTATAGATCAGGCTGAAAAACCTTTCCTTGATCACCTATTTAATACGTATCCCCACTCCAAACTATCGGCAAGCGGCCGGGATGTGGGGCTCCCCGAAGGCCAGTTTGGCAACTCGGAGGTTGGACATTTAAATATCGGTGCCGGCCGTATTGTAAAGCAAAAACTGGCCGAAATTGATGATGCCATACAAGACGGATCGTTCTATCACAATGCCCAACTGCGCGAAGCCGTCCAAAAAGCCAAGCCCAGTAATCGCATTCATATCATGGGCCTGTTTTCAGATGGCGGCGTTCACAGCCATAATGACCACCTGTACGCTCTTTTGAAGCTCATAAAAAAGGAAAACATCGACAATGCGTTCGTTCATGCATTCACCGACGGACGCGATACCTCTCCCCACGGCGGCATCAATTACGTGAGAGAATTTCAGCGACGGACTAAAGACATTGGCGTCGGTACCATAGCTTCTATCGTGGGACGCTATTACGCCATGGATCGTGACAACCGCTGGGATCGCACCCAGAAAGCCTACAACCTATTGGTGCATGGTGCAGGTGAAGCATTTGAATCACCCGAAAACGCGTTGGAAAATTCTTATGAGAAGGGTATCACCGACGAGTTTGTCGAACCCAAGCGTATTGAAACCGGGCAAGATACACGCATTCAACCGGACGATGTCGTCATTTTCTTTAATATTCGGGGCGATCGGGCACGCCAGATAACCAGCGCATTTACAGAGCCCGAATTTGATACATTTGAGTCAACAAAAAAATTAAATCTACACTATTATGCGTTTACCTCGTATGATAACGATTTCGAAAATGTAGAGGTCATCTTCCCCCCCGCCAATCTTACCAATATGCTGGGCGAAGTTATAAGCAAGCACCATCTGAAACAATTGCGTATTGCCGAGACAGAAAAATATCCGCATGTAACCTACTTCTTTAACGGCGGCCGGGAAGAACCGCTTGATGGCGAAGACCGAATTCTTATTCCCAGCCCGAAAGTGGCAACTTACGATTTGCAACCCGAAATGAGCGCGCCTGAAGTTACGAATGCTCTCTGCGACCAACTAATTACAGAAAAACATCACCTCGCTATCCTCAATTTTGCCAATCCCGATATGGTTGGCCACACCGGCGACATGCAAGCAGCCATCAAAGCAGTGGAAACGATTGACAGACTGATGAAAAAAATTGTCAAAACTGCCCAGGAACATAATTTCGAAATCTTGATTATTGCTGATCACGGCAATGCCGACTGCATGAAAAATGACGATGGCAGCCCGCACACTTCTCATACAACAGCGCTGGTTCCGGCGTTAGTCATCAGTCAACAAAACGCATCATCAATACATGATGGTATCCTGGCCGACGTTGCCCCCACCCTCTTGCAACTGATCGGAATTGATAAACCCGAAGAGATGACCGGGAGCTCCCTTATCTGATCTTGCCGGCCGCTCCGCCAACAAACTTTTCAGTTCAATCCATCAGAGCAGTCTTAAAACTACTAATTGATATAAACATTTTCTGTCCGGTAAATTAAGTAGAGCAAGCACATTCTTTTGTTTGCTTTTGCAGTAACGCAATACTACTTTCGTTGAAGAACAATGAACTAAAAATCGATTTCGCTCGTTACTACGAGTGAATCATCCACTAATATCTAAGTCGATCTATCACCTATGGAGGGTAATTTCTCAAGTAAAGTCCGAGATGTTATACAATTTAGTCGCGAAGAGGCATTGCGCCTCGGGCACGATTACATCGGCACCGAACACCTCATTCTCGGGGTGGTTCGTCTCGGTGAAGGTGTAGCTATTAAAATTCTGAAAAATCTCAATTGCGATCTTTATAAACTGAAAAAAACGGTAGAAGACACCGTGCGCGGCACCGGCGGCTCGGTAACGGTAGGAAATATTCCGCTCACCAAACAAGCCGAGAAGGTGCTGCGCATAACGTACCTCGAAGCCAAACTTTACAAGAGCGATACTATTGGTACCGAGCATTTATTGCTCTCACTCCTGCGGGATGATGAAAATATTGCGGCACAGATTTTACAGCAGTTCAATGTTTCGTATGATGCGGTTCGCGAAGAGTTAGACCTTATCATATCGGGTAAGTCGCCGGATAGCGATACCGGTGACGCCCGTTCGGTTTCTGCGAGCCTGTCATCTTCTTCAAAAGGATCCAAATCATCCGGAAGCTCCAGAGAAAAGAAAATGGAAAAATCAAAGACACCTGTACTGGATAACTTTGGCCGCGACCTTACACAACTGGCCGAAGAGGAAAAGCTCGACCCGATCATCGGTCGGGAAGAAGAAATTGAGCGCGTTGCCCAGGTTTTAAGCCGGCGCAAAAAAAATAATCCCGTTCTTATCGGTGAGCCCGGGGTCGGTAAAACAGCAATTGCCGAAGGCCTTGCTTCCCGCATCATGGAACGCAAAGTTTCGCGTGTATTGTATGACAAGCGCGTTATCGCACTTGACTTGGCTGCCCTCGTAGCCGGTACGAAGTACCGCGGACAATTTGAAGAACGCATTAAAGCGGTGATGAGTGAGCTCGAAAAAACCGATAACGTTATCCTCTTTATCGACGAGCTGCACACGATTGTAGGAGCCGGCGGGGCAAGCGGTTCGCTCGATGCCTCCAACATGCTAAAGCCCGCTTTGGCCCGTGGTGAAGTGCAGGCCATCGGTGCCACCACACGGAACGAATACCGCCAGTACATCGAAAAGGACGGTGCGCTGGAACGACGCTTCCAGAAAATAATGGTTGATCCGACCGATACGGAAGAGACGATCGAGATTCTTTCGCAGATCAAAACCAAATACGAAAAACATCACAGCGTACGCTACTCCGAAAAAGCAATTATTGAATGTGTCAAGCTTACCGATCGCTACGTTACCGATCACTTTCTGCCGGATAAAGCAATCGATGCCCTGGATGAGGCAGGCGCTCGCGTTCATTTGTCGAACATTACCGTTCCGCAAAATATTATCGACCTCGAAGAATCGATTGAAAAGACCGGGAAGGAAAAGAACGCGATGGTAAAAAAGCAGCGCTTTGAAGAAGCAGCCCGCCTGCGGGATAAAGAAAAACGCCTGCAAGAAGAGCTGGAGCAAGCCCAGGAAGAGTGGGAAAAAGAATCTGAAGATATCGTCTATGATGTCAACGAAGAAGATGTTGCCTCTGTAGTAGCCATGATGAGCGGCGTTCCTGTGACGAAGATCAGCCAGAGTGAGAGTAAAAAGCTTCTCAGCATGAACGATGAACTTTCTAAAAAGATCATTGGTCAGGATGAAGCAATTGTTAAACTTACAAAAGCGATTCAGCGTACCCGCGCCGGGCTTAAAGATCCTTCCCGGCCAATTGGTTCGTTTATTTTCCTCGGCCCTACCGGTGTTGGTAAAACGGAAATGGCAAAAGTTCTTTCCGAATTTCTTTTTGATAAGGAAGATTCACTCATTCGTATTGACATGAGTGAGTACATGGAGAAATTTTCGGTCTCCCGCCTGGTTGGTGCCCCTCCCGGCTATGTCGGATACGAAGAAGGCGGCATGCTCACGGAAAAAGTGCGGCGCAAGCCCTATTCCGTTGTTCTGCTTGATGAAATTGAGAAAGCCCACCCGGATGTATTCAATATTCTGTTACAGGTTCTCGATGATGGCATTTTGACCGATAGCCTCGGGCGTAAAGTCGATTTCCGCAATACCATTATCATTATGACCTCCAACATCGGGGCGCGCGACATTCGTAATCTTGGCCAGGGTATTGGCTTCTCTGCCGATGATAGTGCCTTTGATTACGAAAAGATGAAATCGACCATTCAGGATGCGCTTAAAAAAGTGTTTAATCCTGAATTCCTGAACCGTATCGACGACGTCATCACGTTCCGTCCGCTCGAGCGCGAAGACATATTCAAAATCATCGACCTGTTGTCGGACGAGCTGTTCGACCGCATCCATAACCTTGGATACGAAATTGAACTCTCCAAAGGAGCAAAAGACTTTATCACGGACAAAGGATTTGATCAAAAGTATGGGGCGCGGCCGCTTAAACGGGCAATCCAAAAGTATGTAGAAGATCCCCTTGCGGAAGAGATACTAAATGAAGACTTCCCCGAAGGATCACAGATCAAAATAAAAATGAACAAATCACGCGACGGACTTACATTTGCCTGGACGCGGCCCGATAAAGAAGAAACCAAAGACAGCAGCGAAAATGGTTCGGACAAAGCTTCACCCGAATCTGAAAACGAAGAGTCTAAATCAGAAGCAAAAGCTTAACGCTCTGTTAATTTTATACTGATAAAAAGGCCTCTGTACAGAGGCCTTTTTTATGACGTATCCTTTCTGAATACTTATTATATCTTTGATAAATATGCTTACTTTTAGGCTATGAAAAAATTGCCCGACAAGATTTTTTTCTCGGTCATCATTCCGGTATACAATCGTACTGATGAAGTTCGAGAGCTGCTTCAAAGCTTAACCCGGCAGACGTACTCTAAATTTGAGATCGTCATTGTTGAGGACGGCTCTACCCAAACGTGTGAAGAGGTTGTCGAATCATACAGCAACCAGCTCGATATCACCTATCACTACAAAGAAAATTCGGGGCAGGGATTTAGCCGCAATGTAGGATTCCAAAAGGCTGAAGGCGACTATTTTATTATTTTTGACTCGGACTGCCTGATTCCTCCCCACTATATAGAAACCGTAAACAATCATCTGCAAACCAACTGGCTCGATGCCTACGGCGGGCCCGATAAAGCCCACGAATCGTTCACCGTCCTTCAAAAGGCGATCAGCTACTCGATGACCTCCCCTTTCACCACTGGCGGTATCCGGGGTAACAAAAAACATGCGGGCAAGTTTCATCCCCGAAGCTTCAATATGGGCATATCACGGGAAGTTTTCGAAAAAACCGGCGGATTTAAAATCACCCGTATGGGCGAAGATATTGAATTCAGTATTCGTATTGAAGAGCACGGTTTCAAAACCGGATTAATTACCGGCGCTTATGTATACCATAAACGCCGTACGAGCCTTCGGGACTTTTTTAACCAGCTTCATTTTTTTGGCCGCGCCCGCATTAATATCGGCCGGTTTTACCCCGCTGAAATAAAAATAGTGCACTGGCTTCCCTCTATTTTCTTACTACTGATGATCGTCTATTTATCCCTTCCTTTTTGGTCTCCGCACTACTTTATACCCGCTACCATTTTTGCAGGTATCTATTTTTTGGTGATTGCTGCTCATTCAACCTATAAAAACAGAAGTATTTTAGTGGGATTATTTAGCATCACTACATCTATTGTACAATTATCGGCTTACGGACTGGGGTTTATAACCGAATTATTAAATGGAAAAAGAGACTGAAATTTCGTTGTTTTTCAAATTGATTTCAGAAGATAAGTCTCTTATATTTGACATCTTTCTGAGAAAAGAAAGGGATAAGTTTTTTGCTTATCTTTATAAGCTAAATATTCTTTGACATATCGGGGAGTGGCGCAGTCCGGTAGCGCATTCGCTTTGGGAGCGAAGGGTCGCAGGTTCAAATCCTGTCTCCCCGACTTAGTTCATGTTGAATGGCACGTTTTAAATTTTGAGTTAAAAGCGGGTATTAATTAATACTTCAAAATTTATCATTCAATATTATAGTTCGACAGGCGCCCGTAGCTCAACTGGATAGAGCAACGCCCTTCTAAGGCGTAGGTTACAGGTTCGACTCCTGTCGGGCGTACTTAGTAGAGTAGAGTTTCGAAAGGCGACATGGCCGAGTGGTTAGGCAGAGGTCTGCAAAACCTCCTACGGCGGTTCAAATCCGCCTGTCGCCTCTGTTAAATAAATATGCCGCGTTCGTCTAGGGGTTTAGGACGCCGCCCTTTCACGGCGGTAACACGGGTTCGAATCCCGTACGCGGTACTTGGTTTTAATGATGAATGTTCAGTATTAAATTTTGAATGATCTCTAATACCACAATGTGGGTCAATTCATAATTCAACATTTATCATTCAAAATTATCTATGGAGCTTGTAGCTCAGTTGGTTAGAGCGCCAGGTTGTGGCCCTGGAGGCCGTGGGTTCAAATCCCATCAGGCTCCCTTTTTTTATTTTATGCCGCGTTCGTCTAGGGGTTTAGGACGCCGCCCTTTCACGGCGGTAACACGGGTTCGAATCCCGTACGCGGTACTCTTGATTTACGATTGTTGATTGATGCGTTAAGATTTATGAGTAAGTTTCATAAATCAGCATTCATCAATCATAAATCCTTTCGTGCTACGGCGTAAATCCCGGTTCCCTTCTCGTTATCATCCCACATATCCAGCCGCATAAGGATAAGCCCCACAGGCAACGTAAAAATATACCATACTGCCATCAGCGGAAGCGCCCAAAGCTTAATTTTATTCATCCAAAGCATGGGATATTTAATGAGCAATTGCCAGGCAAAGTGCCCCTTTTTCCCATACGTATAGGCAACCTCTATCGGTTTGAATCCGGCCCGATTCAGTTTTTCTGATATTTGTTGCCTGGAATACCCCACTCTTGCATGTTCATCGACAAAGCTGTCGTCGCCGCCGGCGTCTTCCTCAGAATAAACGGAGGGGGAATGCAGGAGAAAATATCCGCCGGGTTTCAGGGCGCTGTTCAGATTTTTCATCACCTGCACATCTTCGGCGATATGCTCTAATACATCAATACAAATGGCAACATCAAACCGGGGTGATTCGTCCAGCGACAAAAGGTCAGCGTATGCAAATTGTATACGCCCTTGCTCAATCTCTTTTGCAAAATAGCGGCGGCAATCATCAAGATAGTCTCTTTTTACATCAACCGCTTTTACCGATACATTGTTAAATTCGCGCAGGATAAACCGATCATACTGCCCGAACCCTGCTCCTGCGTCCAGTAACTTCCAGTCTCGGCTTTGGTCAATTTGAGCAGCATATTCTTTCAGTTTTTTCCGAACATACCAGCTTCGCAGAAAAAATGTATCAAGCAGTTTATAAAAGCCGGTCCGCAGCAAACGGTTATTGCGAATAATGGAAGCAAATCGGTCTTTAACCGGGTCGTAAGCAATTCTGCTCATGCCGTGTTCTACTACGTTTTGTCTTTAATATTAGGTTGATCAAAATGGTTTTGGGTTTTGTAGAAAAGCTCTCCGAGAAAACCTATGGAGAAAAACTGCGCACCAAGCACCATCAGCATCACCCCGAACAATAACAATGGGCGATCACCCAAATTTTGTCCAAAAAATATCTTTTCAATGGCAAGATACCCGTTTATCAATCCGCCGATAACCAGGAAAAAGAAGCCCAGAGTACCGAAAAAGTGCATGGGGCTTTGCTGATACCGATCAACAAAGATGACCGTAAGCAGATCCAAAAAACCATGCATAAATCGTGAGATGCCAAATTTTGTTTGCCCGTGTTTTCGGGGATGATGCTTAACGACCTTTTCACCGATGTTATCGAACCCTTCGCGCTTGGCCAACAGGGGTATATACCGGTGCAGCTCTCCGTAAAGCTGAATATGATCGATTACTTCCCGCTTATATACTTTGAGTCCACAGTTGAAATCGTTGAGTTCAATACGCGTAATAGAAGCTGTTACCTTATTAAAAAAGCGCGATGGAATGGTTTTGGTGATCGGATCGTGCCGTCTCTTTTTCCAGCCGCTTACCAAATCGTAGCCTTTTTGAAGCATGCCAATCATCTCGGGTATCTCATTGGGATCGTCCTGCAAATCGGCATCAAGCGTGGCAATATATTTGCCCTCAGCCTCATCAAACCCGGCTTGCAGCGCCGTGCTTTTTCCATAATTGCGGAGAAACTGAACTCCGTGAATAGAATCATCCGATTGGGAAAGTGATTCTATGACCGCCCATGAGTCATCAGTAGAACCGTCATCAACAAAAATAATTTCAAAACTGTATTTATCCTTAAGTGCAGTTTTAATTTTATCGCTCAGCTCTTTAAGTGATTGAGCTTCATTGTAAAGCGGAATAACCACACTCACTTCGGGAAATGGCGTATGTGAATTTTTATTTGCCAAATTAAAGCTGTTAATTTTCTTTCAATGGGTTAGAAAAAATGGCTAAGATCATGTATAATTAGCACTGAAGATAAACTTTTATCCCGAATTTCTCATAAATGAAAGGATTTTAAATTTTTATTGCTTTCGATATCTTAGATTTAAGCCAACTGAAACTGATTAAAATTACACGGGATTGCAAACTTTGAAATTTGCCTTGTACACAACCAAATTTCCTGGTGAGGAACCCTGGCTAAGTCTCCTATGAAAAAACTTTATTACAGCATCGGCGAAGTAAGTGAAATTACTGGCATTGAACCCCACGTTTTGCGATACTGGGAATCGGTTTTTAAAGACCTCAGTCCCAAGAAAAATAAGGGAGGAAATCGTGTTTATAAAGAACAAGACATTGAAGTGATTGTAAAGCTTAAAAAGCTCATCAAGGAGAAAAAATACAGTACAAAAGGCGCTAAACAAGTCTTGGAAAATGAAACAGATGACCCAACCAAAGCGCAGGATATGCCGGTGAATTTAAAAAAAGATTTGCGTGAAATTCGCCTGTTTCTAAACAAGATGCTGGAAAAACTATAGAAATATACCTTCTCAATGGATTTATCACGCACAACCGTAGGACATTTTAACTTATATACAATCGAAACCGGACGTTTTCGGCTCGATGGCGGCGCCATGTTTGGCGTAGTTCCTAAAACCTTATGGTCGCGCCATATTGATGTGGACGACAAAAACCGCATCCCCATGGCCATGCGCTGTTTGCTCATTAAATCAAATAAGACAGGAAAATTATATCTGGTTGACAACGGTACCGGCACCAAATTCAACGAAAAGATGTCAAATATCTACGACATCGACCACGATCACAGCAGCCTGCATTCTTCGCTGGAATATCACGGGTTTTCACCCGATGATATTACCGATATCATCTTTACCCATCTGCATTTTGATCACTGTGGCGGAACAACTTTTTATGATGAGAATGGCGACATTAAGCATACATTTAAAAACGCGCAGTATCACGTAACAAAAACCCATTGGGATACCGCTACTGACCCCAATGCAAGGGAAAAGGCCAGTTTCCTGCGAGACAATATCAAACCAATTGGCGAATCGGAACGGCTTAACCTGGTGGACGATCATCACCAGTATGAAGATGGGCTGTCGGCCCTGCCTGTAAACGGGCACACCATTGGGCAACAGCTCCCAAAAATTGAAGGCGACGGTAAAACTATTGTCTTTACGGCCGACCTGCTTCCTACCCACGTACATGTGCCGCTACCCTGGGTAATGGGCTACGACATGCACCCCACGACTACGTTAAAAGAAAAACAAGACTTTTTGGATGACGCTATAGAAAATAATTGGTACCTTTTCCTGGAGCATGACGCTGATCGGGAAATCATTCAAATTGAAAAAGAAGATGGTAAATACCGAATAAAAGAATTCCTGAACCTTCAATCAGTCTAAGCATCAGTGTAATGCCTTCTTTTCGTCATTTTTCTTATTTTAAGCAGTATCGTAACGCTTAAGGGAATCATTCATTTAATTTAATACATGAAACAATTACAGCTTTTTCTTGTTCTGCTCTTTCTGGGTATTTCAACCATAGCATCGGCACAAAGTCTTAATAACGTTGATTTTGCTTCCCTGGATGTTGATGAACTCAGTGATGAACAGATCACACAAATTGCCAGAGAAATTGAGAGCAGAGGACTCACTATTCAGCAAGCCGTACAAATAGCAATAGCCCAAGGCATGCCCCGGTCCGAAGCGGTTAAACTATCCCGCCGCTTAAATGAAGTGCAAATACAAGATCGCAAAGACGGACGAACATCGTTAAACAGCAGTCGGCTGCGTACCAATCCCGCCGATACCAATAAACAGGGAACCTATTTACCGGGCAATTTTTTACCCGACTCCCTTCCCGGATATCTTGGACCGCCAAATTCTCAATTTGCTGAATATTTAGCCCGGCAAGATTCCATCTTCATTCAAAACCAGATGCTGAAAGAAAAGATATTTGGGTTTGAACTTTTTGAAGATTCCAAAAAATCCTTTGAGCCCTCACTGAACATCCCCACACCAGAAAACTACCAGCTTGGCCCGGGTGATGAGGTACTGATTGATATCTACGGGGCTGCCCAAAACACCTATCAGCTGGAAATTTCGCCCGATGGTTCCGTATTCATTGATAATGTGGGGCCGGTATATCTGAATGGCCTGACGATGGATGAGGCAGAAAACAAACTGCGTAGTGAGTTAAGTCAAATTTATTCCGGTATAAGTGATCCCAGTGGCAATGTAAATATGCAAGTATCATTGGGACAAATACGAAGTATAAAAGTTACATTAGTAGGTGAGGTTGATCAACCCGGTACGTACACACTCCCCTCTTTAGCTTCCGTTTTTAATGCTTTATATGCTGCCGGAGGCCCTTCATTAAATGGGAGTATGCGAAAAATTGAAGTTATTCGGGGTGATTCTGCTATTGCTATATTTGATGTTTATGACTTGCTTATCAACAGTAACCAATCCAGTAATATTCGTCTGGAAGATCAGGATATCATTAAGATCAATCCCTATATCAGCAGGGTTGAAATTGAAGGACAGGTAAAACGGCCGGGAATTTATGAGATGCAAAAAAATGAGACACTGGCCGACCTTATCGAATTTTCGGGTGGTTTTACCGGTGACGCCTACACCGGCCGTATTAAAGTTATCGGTTCTACTGATCGTGAAAAGCGCATAAACGACATCAACAAAGGCAATTTTGATTCGTTTAATTTGAAGAATGGAGATAAAGTCACCGTCGGCAAAATACTGGATCGGTTCGAAAATATCGTAGAAATAAGAGGTGCTGTTTTTCGCGATGGCCGTTACCAGTTAACCGACAGCTCTACCGTCTACAACCTGATCCAGCGCGCCGACGGCCTCAAGGAAGATGCCTTCATGAACCGTGGAATCATTTACCGTGAGAACCCCGACCTTACCACGCGTGCTATTTCATTTAATGTTGGAGAGTTAATGAATAATCCGGCTCAAAATGATGTGGCGTTAAAAGAAAACGACGTCGTCCTGATCCAGTCTATCTTTGATCTGCGTGAAAACTATACCGTCAGGGTTATCGGCCCGGTTCAAAACCCAAATACGTTTGAATATATTGAAGGGATGACCCTCGAGGACATCATTTTCCAGGCCGGTGGTTTTAAACAATCGGCTGCTCCCTATCGAATTGAGGTCGCGCGGCGGGTCCGTTCTTTAAAGCAGCAACAAAACGAACAATCAAACCAGGTTGCAAAAATTTTCCAGTTTAATGTTGATGAAAACCTCGAGCTGGATAAAGATGATGCCAATTTTACCCTCCAGCCTTTCGACAATGTGTATATCCGTCAACTGCCTAATTACTCCGAGCAGAAAGACATCAAAGTTGTTGGAGAAGTGGAATATCCGGGAACCTACTCAATGCAATACAAAACGGAACGTATTTCGGATGTTATTGAGCGTGCAGGCGGACTTACCGAAGATGCTTACATCCAGGGCGCAACGCTGTTTCGCAAACGAGAATTTCTGCAACAGGAAGCCCAGCGCCAGGCAGCAAATATCGAGGGACTAACTGAACAGCAACAGCAAGAACAACTGGCCACCAAGCAGACTTCAAAAATAGGAATTGAACTGGATAAGGTATTGAATAATCCCAAATCAAAATACGACTTGATTTTACAGGAAGGTGATTCACTCTTTGTCCCCACCCTTCTGCAAACCGTTACTGTTACAGGCGGCGTGTTTTATCCCACTTCGGTCCGTTTTGAACAAGACAAATCATACGAAGATTACATAACAGCAGCCGGGGGCTTTACCGGTTTGGCGAAGAAGAATCGCTCTTACGTTATTTATGCCAACGGAGAGGTCGATAAAGTACAGCGCTTTCTGTTCTTTAAAAACTACCCGGAGGTACGACCTGGCGCAACGCTGGTAGTACCGGAACAAACCGAACAGCGCAAGCTAACCCCGGGTGAACGCGTAAACATCCTGTCGGCCATTATTTCAACCGCCGCGCTCATCACCACTACTATTGTACAAATTACAAGATAATTAAGGCTGAGGTTGAGGCTTAAGTCAAGGTTGGGGTTGCGTTGCAAAGATACAAAGTGGCTAAGTAATTGGGTACTTAGGTTATTGAGGGAATGAGTGACTAGGTGATTAGGTGACGGAGTTATAAAGATGCTGAGTTAGAGCTGGGCCGGCATATTTTTGGGTTCTATTCGGTCGTATAAATCAGAACGTCACATTGAGCGCAGCGTAGCCAAGTTGAAATGCAGACGATTTGCTCTTCCTCCTTTCCCCGAATATCTGCGGACAGACAACGAGGGACTTCACGAGCGCTCAGTCTTACGCGGCTTCATAAACCTTCAGACCTTTGACCTTCAAACCTAAACCTCTGCCTCAACCTCTATACTGAACCTAAACCCGTGGCTTCGACTTCGTTTATACTGAGCCTGACGAAGTACTCAGCCTGACGGCCTGACCTTAACCTTCGGACCTTCTCAACCTGTATCTGAATCCTCAACCTCAATTTTCAAGAAGATCGCCGCGGTCATCCGACACCCCGCGGATTCCCTCGCGATGACAGGCAAAACAGTTGGCTTCGCCTACAGTAGCTGCGTAGTCGAACGACGCTTCGGCGCAGGTATGGCTCACAATCTGATGTTACAATATATAATCTGAGTTTCCCGAAAAAGAAGTTCCTCGAGTGAGGTGGGCTTTGCACTCCGATTCATCATTCCACTTAAACCACCGAGCGAGCCTGTCTTTTTCGT
>JAFGWN010000097.1 GCA_016937115.1 Balneolaceae bacterium
CTCAATTTTGGCGCAAAACATTACCACTTCATCCTCGTGAGTGCGTGCTATTCCACGTACGGTATCAACCCACTCATTACCGGAATCCAAGTCGTCTTCAGATACATTACAGGCAAATAGAACCGGCTTTTCAGATAACAGGAATAGATCTCTAAATGCTTTTTTGCGCTCTTCCTTATCGACCTCAAAGCTCCGTGCAGCCTTGCTCTCCTCAAGGTGATCTTTCAGCCGCTCGACCGTTTCGAGCTGTTTGATAATTTCTTTATCACCACTTTTTGCCTGTGTTTGCAAGGTATCAATACGTTTTTCTACCGATTCGAGATCCTTTAGGATAAGTTCATCTTCGATGATGCGAATATCACGTTTGGGATCGACCGATCCCTCCACATGAATCACATTGGGATCGTCAAAACAGCGTACCACATGTACAATCAAATCCACCTCGCGAATATGCGACAAGAAGGCATTCCCCTTTCCCTTACCCTCGGAAGCGCCCTTTACTAAACCGGCAATATCAACAAATTCAACGCTGGCCGGTGTTTTCTTTTTTGATTCAACCAACTCATGAAGATTATCCAGCCGCTCATCAGGTACCGGAACAATGCCCACATTAGGATCGATGGTGCAAAAAGGAAAATTGGCGGCATCGGCACCGGCGTCGCTCAGTGCATTAAACAAGGTAGATTTACCTACATTCGGCAGACCTACAATTCCACATTTAAGACTCATAAATTTTTATCCTGCTATCGTTTAAAATCAGTAATTTAAACTTCTATTGATCGGTCCGCTTCTAATTATCAAGGCAAATTTGCTGCACAAATTTCTGTTCGGGCAATATAACTGCTGTAAGTTTGCCGTATCCCAGAGAATCATACACACAGCCGGTGTCGATACCCAGCATATTCGGCTTGCGGATTGGATGTGGACGGGGGGTATGCCCGAAAATGACCGTCTTTTCCCAGGGAGTTTCAAACGCGTTTAGATGCGAACGCTCCCACAGAAATTGCGCTACATGCCTTTCGTCCTGTATGCTTTCGGCTATGGTTCGCCCTGGAGAAAGACCTGCGTGCACGAAGAAGTAATCCTCGGTATCAAAATACATCATTGTGTTTTCATAAAACGTTAAATGCTCATCCGGGAAAATTATGTTATCATAGGTAGCTTCATACGAAGCCAAGGTCGATTTTCCGCCGTTCATTAACCACATATCGAGTTTATTGTCGAAATAAGCATCCAGCAGCATTTGCTCGTGATTGCCACGCAGAAAAACACATTCCTGTTCCTCGTTGAATGCCAATAACCGTTCAACCACCCCCCTCGAATCCGGTCCGCGATCGATATAATCTCCCACAAAGACGAACGTATATTCATTCCGGTAATCATCCAGCTTTTTTAGGAGGCCATTCAGTGATTGCAAGCAACCGTGGATGTCACCGATTGCTAAATACTTTTGGTTTGACACACTTGTAACTTCTAATTGATTGAGGATTCGATTAAACCACGACCCGATTTCTGAATTTTATCCGCTTTATTTAACTGGTCCAAAGCAGCATCTAAAATTCCGTTGATAAAGGTACCGGACTTTTGGGTCGAATAGTCTTTGGCTATTTCAATCGCTTCATTAATGGTTACCTTGGTTGGGATATCTTCAAAATACAGAAACTCACAAAGGGCAACCCGTAAAATAATTTTATCGGTAATCGTTAGCCGCTCAATGTCCCAGTTATTTATATGGCGCTGGATTACTTTATCAAGCTCTTCCTGATGATTGAGCGTTTCAAAAAAGAGGCGTTCGGCAAATTTATAGTTTTGCTTATTCTTCTTAAACTTTGGCGTGATGATTGTTGAGAGGATCTGGCCCCAATCATTCTTACTTATTTCCTCGGCATAAAGGGCCTGAACCACTAATTCTCGTACTTCTCTTCGTTGAATCATTTTTCTTTAATTATTTGAAAGCTTGGAAAATACAAAACCTGCGGTATAGCTGAAAGAAAAGAGATACTTTTTATTTATAATTCGTTTGCCTGTATCTATAACTATTAGCTATATTCCACCGCATTTGGGTGATTAGCTCAGTTGGTTTAGAGCACCAGCTCGACAAGCTGGGGGTCGTAGGTTCGAATCCTACATCACCCACTCCCTTCTTAAAAACAATTCGGTGACCTTACAACGTTTTTCTAATTCTTTTCAACATTGGTTAATAAGTTTGTAAATCAAGCTATTATGTTGCGAAGCAATGCTTCGCGGTTCGAATCCTACATCACCCACTTTTACTCATCCAGCTCAAACTGCAGCGTAAAGCACATTCCCTCTTCCGGACTTTCAAATGCACAGGTACCCTCTAACTGCCGGGCAAGCGTTTGAATTAAGGTAAGTCCCAGCGTTTTGGGATTATCAAAATCCAGATTGTCGGGCATACCTCTGCCATTATCGGCGAACACAAGAAAAAATGTTTGGCCTTCCTTTTTCAGCGATATTTCAATTTTTCCGGTTTCTCTTCCCTTAAAAGCGTGCTTGTAGGCATTGGTGATAAGTTCATTAAGAATCAGCCCGCACGGAATAGCCTGATTAATAGTAAGGTAAATGGAAGCAGAATCAACAGAGATGGAAACCTCCGTTTCTTCAGTAGATACTGATGATACAATAATATCAATCAACTCTTTGAGGTAAACATCAATCGATATTTGCGACAGATTTTCATTCTGATACAGTTTTTCGTGGATAAGGGCAATGGAATTGATTCGAAGCTGACTTTCCCGCAAAATATCTCTCGCTTCCTCAGAATCGGTATTATACTGCTGCAGCTCCAACAAACCGGTAATGACGGCAAGGTTATTTTTCACACGGTGATGAATCTCAGCCAGCAATACTTCTTTTTCCTTCAGGGAAGTCTTAATCTTCTCCTCGGCTTTCATACGATCCGAGATATCCACATAAATACCAAAAATGCCAATAGAACGATTATTAAGAATCACCGGTACCCCATAGATCAACACATCAACAAGCGAGCCATCTTTACGTTTTCTTCTGGCTGTTGCTGAAGTAACCTTACCTTCAAATACGTCTTGTGAAATTTTCCGGCCCTTTTCATAATTGCTTTCAGGCACAATTAAGCGATCGATATCCACTCCCTTAATCTCATCCGCATCATATCCAAATATATCTTCAAACGCCGGGTTAATTCGCTTTATATCCTGGTGTTTGTCCATCATCACAATACCAAATGGTGCATTTTTAAAGAGTTGACGAAGGCGTTCTTCGGTCGCCTGGATCTTGTCCTCAATTTCATAACGGTCGCTTATATCACGGGATATAGCAATTACTACGTCTTCACCTAAATAGGTACCGGGACTAAGTATTACTTCCTCCGGAAACACTTCGCCATTTTTTCGCTGGCCCCACTGCTCGAATTTTTGTGGAGTCCCATTTAGAGCTTTTTCGAAATAGGCATGCGTTTCTTCCAGATCCACCTTGCCCGGAGCAACCAGTACATCGGGCGTATTTCCAATTAGAAAATCCCGGTCGTAGCCATTTAACTTTACCGCAGCATCATTCACTTTCAAGAAACGCCCGTCTTTATCTTGTATATAAATAGCATCGCTGATGGAATCAAAAAGATCCTCAAAGCTCTCCACGCTGGCCTGGTAGCGTTCAAAAGCCAGCTTGCTGTGGGTTATGTCAAGTAACGTGCCAACAATCGCCGGCTTTCCAAGATAATCGATGCGGGAACCAAATACTTTAATATGTATCGTTTCATTATCTTTAGTTAAACACCGAAAATCGTACTGAATTGATTCTTCTTCACCTTCAACACGTTTTCTAATATTTTCGGCGACCTCTTCGCGGTCTTCGGGATGCGTTAAGTCAAGCGGGCCCAATTTGTGCTCAATCTCTTCTTTGGTATAATTAAAAATTTCTGCAAGACGAGGATTGATATATTTAAAAACCCCATCCTGAATAAGATAGACACCCACCAACGATTCTTCCGAAAGTGCTTTAAAAAGGTATTCCGATTCCTTGCGGTCACTAATATCCTGCACGAGAGAATAGACCGATACTAAATTTCCTGTTTGATCATAAATAAGGGTATTGTGCCATTCACAAATACGAATTTCTCCCTTTTTAGTTCGTACTCTTCCATTGACTGTGAATGAACGCTCTTGGGCATCAACCTTTTCCGCAACTAAATTGTATGCCTCTTCCAGCTCATTTTCATAAATGAAGCGCTCGAAAAAGTTGGGATGCCCAATGACCTCATCTTTTGACCATCCAAAAAGTTCTTCTGCTTTATCCGACCATTTTTGTACTTGCTGATCTGCGTCCCAGATTATTTCGGCAAGCTGTTTATTTCCACGATATAACTGTATTTGGGGATACTCATTGGTGTCTTTTACCTGATTTTGGACCTGAGAAGTCACGTTGTGGGCCGTTGCCAGTTTTGCAACCCGACCTTTATAATTAAATGTATGTGCAGTAAATTGGACATACACCGTTTCACCCGACTTCTTTTTTTGAACCCATATTTTACCCGTTGCAGGATCCTCTTTTCCGGTTGGAATAAGCATGCTGCGGTCTTTCTTTTCGCCCAAATCGCGAATATTCATTTGGCAAAATTCTTCTCTCGAGAATCCGTAAAAGTCAACGGCCGGATCATTTACATCAAGTATATCAAGTGTCTTGTGGTCCAGGATAAAAAGAAACTGTGTAGAGAAAAAGGAAGATCTGTTCTTGCTCATTCGTTTATATTATTTTGCAAATGGACCTGCTTACTATAAGATATTATCGAACCCCGGCCTTCTCAAATTATATCAATAAAAAGAATAATTGAAAAAACTTCTATGTTAACAATTAAATACCGGATAATATTATTTTTTCCTGTGGCTCTGTTCTATTTTTTTTATCTTTGAAGGCTCAATTTTTGATAAAAAATATTAACCTGATTTTCTTCTAAAATTAATGGGTGAACAATCACTAAATATCACATTTCCGGACGGCAGCCAAAAAGAATTCCCCGATGGCGTCACTGGTTATGAAGTCGCAGAATCTATATCCAAAGGCTTGGCCCGCGAAGCATTAAGTGTAACACTCGATGATGAAATTCTCGGCTTAAGCCGCCCTATCCACAAAGACGGCACCATCACTATAAACACCTGGGATTCCGAAGATGGTAAGTATACATTTTGGCATTCATCGGCCCACGTGCTTGCCGAAGCTATTCAAGAGCTCTATCCCGATGCCAAATTCGGTATTGGTCCGCCTATTGAACAGGGATTTTATTACGACGTTGATTTCGGCGATACCGATTTTGGGCAGGATGACCTGGAAGCCCTCGAGAAAAAGTTTATCGAAATGGCGCGCAAAAAATCTGAGTTTGACCGCCAGAAGATCTCCAAGAACGATGCTATCGCCTTTTATCAAAAAAAGGACAACCCGTATAAACTCGACTTAATTGAAGGCCTGGAAGACGGTACCATCACGTTTTATACACAGGGTGAGTTTACGGATCTCTGCCGCGGGCCGCATATTCCTCATACCGGAAAAATAAAGGCGGTGAAGCTTACCAGCCTGGCCGGGGCCTACTGGCGCGGTGATGAAAACAGTGAGCAGCTGACGCGCATTTACGGCATCAGTTTTCCTAAGCAGAAAATGCTGGAAAAACATCTGCACCAAGTCGAGGAAGCGAAAAAACGTGACCATAAAAAGCTGGGCAAGCAGTTGGGTATTTATATGATGGATTCTATGGTCGGCCAGGGATTGCCCGTCTGGCTGCCAAATGGTACCACCATACGCCGCACACTCGAAGAGTTTTTGCGTGACGAGCAAAAAAAACGCGGCTATCAAGAAGTTATTACCCCTCATATTGGGAATCTCGAACTTTATAGAACATCAGGACACTATCCCTACTACCAAGATTCGCAGTACAACCCTATTGAAGTAGACGATGAAGGATACCTGCTGAAACCAATGAATTGTCCGCATCACCATCGCATCTATTCGAATGAACTGCACAGCTACCGCGATTTGCCCGTGCGGCTGGCTGAATTCGGCAGTGTATATCGCTACGAGCAGTCGGGCGAACTGAACGGGCTTTCCCGTGTTCGCGGTTTTACCCAGGATGATGCGCACATCTACTGCATGCACGAACAGCTAAAAGATGAAATTAAAAATTGCATTGATTTAACGCAGCTTGTTTTCAGTACATTTAATATGCCTGTAGACATCCGGCTCTCCTTTCGGGATGATAATGAAGAAAAGTACGGCGGGAAAGCTGAATTCTGGCATCGTGCAGAAAAAGAAATTAAAGAAGTCGCTGATGAGGTAAACCTAGACTATACCATTGCCCGTGGTGAAGCCAGTTTTTACGGCCCCAAGATCGATTTCATCATCCGTGATGCCATTGGACGCAAATGGCAGCTGGGAACCGTGCAGGTTGACTATGTGATGCCGGAACGATTTGACTTAACATATGTTGGATCTGATAACCAGAAACATCGTCCCGTTATCATTCACCGTGCGCCCTTTGGTTCAATGGAGCGCTTTATGAGTATTTTGATTGAACATTTTGCCGGCGACTTTCCCGTTTGGCTGGCCCCGATACAGGTGAGTATCATCCCTATTGCCGATGATCACAACGAGTACGCCTTTAAACTGGCCGAAAAAATGAAAAGGCAGGATATTCGCGTTGAAGTGGATCACCGAAGTGAACAAATTGGAGCAAAAATACGAAATGCCGAAACGAGCAAGGTCCCATATATGTTAATTGTAGGTGATGATGAAATTGAAAAAGAAACTGTTTCTGTACGCCGTCATAAAGAAGGTGATATAGGAACCTTTGATTTCTCTGAATTTATTTCTAATCTCAAAACAGAGATTGATAACAAAGAGTTAGCAAAACACACGAATCAAAAATAATACGAGGTAATTTATCGCAAGACAACGAAGAAGAGGTTATAGACCGCGAGGAAACTCGGACAAACCTAATTCAAACGAAGAAATACGTGCATCGAAGGTACGGGTGATTCACCCGGAAGATGTAGAAAAAGAGCATGAAATTGTTCCTATTGAACGCGCTCTTGAAATTGCCGCATCCTACGATAGAGATCTGGTAGAAGTAGCCCCTAACGCCAAACCGCCGGTATGTAAGGTGATGGATTTGGGCAAGTACATGTACGAGAAGAAGAAGAAAGAGAAAGAAGCCAAAAAGAAGCAGCACACTGTTCAGGTTAAAGAACTGCGTTTTCGACCGAATACCGACGACCATGATCTCGAATTCAAAACTCGTCACGCACGCGGTTTCCTGAAAGACGGCGATAAAGTAAAAGCCACCGTGCAGTTTCGCGGCCGCGATATGCTCTATACCGACCGCGGGAAAGAGCTTTTGTTAGATTTGGCTGAAGAACTCAGCGACATCAGCGAAATTGAATCGAAACCCAACATGGAAGGTCGCCGCATGTTTATGATGCTGGCCCCTACCGGCAAAGGATAATTGAACTGCAATCTGCGCTCGAAGAAGATATATACTTTGCATTTTTGTTTTAATCTGAAGTCTTTTATCCGTATCTTCCAAACCTTCATTTTAAGAAATTCCAATAAAGGTATCATGTTATGCCAAAAATGAAATCAAACAGCAGCGCCAAAAAGCGTTTTAAAGTTACCGGCAAAGGTAAAGTTAAGCGCAAAAAAGCTGGCAAACGTCATATTCTGACAAAAAAATCAAATAAGCGTAAACGTCAGCTTCGCAAGGCTACATTGGTTGATAAAGCCGATGAAAAGTCAGTGAAACAGATGCTGCCATACAAATCATAAATATTAACATTTAAACATTAGACAAAATGCCACGTTCACGAAATAAAGTGGCTTCCCGTCGCCGTCGCCGCAAGATTCTTCAGCAGGCGAAAGGTTACTGGGGCAGACGCAAAAATGTTTATACAATTGCGAAAAATGCGGTTGAAAAAGCGATGCAGTATCAATATCGCGACCGTAAAGTTCGTAAACGTGAATTCCGGAAGCTCTGGATCATGCGTATAAATGCTGCTGCCCGTCAAAACGGTACCACCTACTCACGCTTGATGGGAGCCCTCAAGAAAAATAATATTGAATTAAACCGTAAGGTTTTAGCAGACCTTGCAGTCAACGATCCGGAGACATTTACGGCTATTGTAGAAAAAACCAAATAGCCATTCTCTTCTTTTTATTTTAAAAACCGATTCTGGCTAAATCAGAATCGGTTTTTTTATTGAATGGCATTCGGTATTTGAATAGTTTCCATCAAAATTATTTGTAATTATTTATACTATTGTCATCCCGAATCCAGTTTTGGGATGAGGGATCTCAAACTTATTTATGCTATATTCTTAACCTTTATGATTATTTGAGATTCTTCGTCTTCCAACCACCGTCGGACTCCTCGGAATGACAAGATATGATAAATACCTAATTCTTATTAGCAGTTTGCATGCGTTCTGATATAGAAGATTTAAAAAAAGAAATTCAAAACTTTTCCATTACCAACGAAGAAATACTGGAAGCCTTCCGGCTGAAATTTCTTTCCCGTAAAGGGAGAATACAGGCAATGTTCGGTAACATTGGGAATGTACCTAAAGAAGACCGGGCCAAAGTAGGCAAGGCTATGAATGAGGTAAAGAATCTCGCGCAGCAGCGGTATGATGAGGAAAAACGCAAGCTGCAACAGCAGGAAATTACTGCTGGGGCCACTGAAGACATCACCCTTCCCCCCGCCCCTCTTCCAACGGGATCATTTCATCCGCTCACACAAACGCTGGAAGAGATGAAGCAAATCTTTTTCCGGTTGGGATTCAATATCGCCGACGGACCCGAAATTGAAGATGACTTTCATAACTTTACGGCATTAAATTTCCCCCCAAATCACCCGGCACGTGACGAGCAGGATACCTTTTTCATTGAAAAATACGACGATCCTGAAAAAAACGATTTAGTACTTCGCACCCACACATCGCCGGTACAAATTCGGCTGATGAAAGAGCAAAAACCGCCAATTCGGGCTATCATGCCGGGACGTGTATACCGGAATGAAGCCGTTACACCAAAATCGTACTTCTTGTTTCACCAGGTAGAAGCACTCTACGTGGATACCGATGTAAGCGTAGCCGACCTGAAAGAAACGCTCGTAAGTTTTGCCAAAATGATGTTTGGCAGCGATGTTGAATACCGTATCCGCCCCGGCTTCTTCCCGTTTACCGAACCCAGCCTGGAAATGGATATCTGGTGGGAAACCAAAGATGGAAATGGCAAATGGCTGGAAATTCTCGGCTCTGGTATGGTTGATCCGAATGTATTTAAATCTGTGGATCTCGACCCTGAAAAATATACCGGGTTTGCCTGGGGCATGGGCGTGGAACGTATTGCTATGCTGCGACACGGCATTGATGACATTCGCCTGTTTTATAAGAATGACAATCGTTTTTTAAAACAATTCAACTAAATAATACCGAACTACTTAATTTTAAGACCGGAAGATTTCTAATTCATGAAGATATCGTACAAATGGCTGAACGAATTTATTGATATCCCGCTTACGCCCGAAGAAACGGCGGAGAAACTAACGCTTATCGGCCTTGAAGTAGAAAACGTTGAAACCTGCGGGAGCCTGTTGGAAGGCGTTATAGTCGGAGAAGTTACAAAAGTTACAGAACACCCTAATGCTGACCGCCTGCGTATTTGTCAGGTTAACCTGGGTGGTGAGAATGTGCAAATTATTTGCGGCGCTGACAATGTAGCATCCGGACAGAAAGTGCCGGTCGCGACCGTCGGTACCGCTCTTCCATCTCCTGAAAAAAACGGAGACCCATTTACGATAAAAAAAGCCAAACTACGCGGTGAGTCTTCCGAAGGAATGATATGTGCCGAAGACGAACTTGGATTGGGCAGTGATCATTCAGGCATCATGGTTTTGAATGAAGATCTAAAACCGGGAACACCGATCCGGGAAGTCTTCGATCTCTACCAGGATACCATTTTTGATATTGCCATAACGCCCAACAGACCCGATGCAACCTGCCACCTCGGCGTTGCCCGCGATCTACGGGCTGCTTTAGACCTGAAGCTCATCAAGCCGTTTAAAACAGACTTCGATGAGGCAAAACCTCTGGACAATTTCGACATCAAAATTAAAAACTCTGCTAAATGTCCGCGTTATGTCGGCAAAGTTATTGAAAATGTTACCATTGGAGAATCGCCCCCATGGTTAAAAAATAGACTTAAAGCGCTGGGCATCCGCCCGGTAAACAATGTGGTTGATGTCACCAATTACGTAATGTTTGAACTGGGACAACCCCTGCATGCATTTGACAAAGACAGGCTGAAAGGCAATAAAATTATAGTCCGGGACTTCGATAAAACCCTCGAGTTTGAAACACTTGACCACGTAAAACGCAAATGCTCTCCCGGAACACTGTTCATCTGCGACGGCAACGAACCGGTCGCTATTGCCGGTATTATGGGCGGGGTTGATTCTGAAGTAAGCGATAAAACAACAACTATTTTACTCGAGAGTGCCTATTTCGATCCGGGCAGTATTCGGAAAACTGCCAAAGAGCAAACGCTTCAGACCGATGCCTCTTATCGGTTCGAACGCGGTATCGATCCTCAAATTCAGCGTATAGCAGCAGAACGAGCCGCCGAACTCATCGCTGAATCTGCTGGAGGAAAAATCGTTGACAACTGTTCCGATATTCATCCCGTTCAGCATGAAGCGCACCAGCTGAAACTGCGAAAAAACTATGTAAACCGTCTGTTGGGCACCGATTTCTCGATTGAAGAGATCATCGGCCTTCTTGATGGGCTTGAATTATCCATCCAAAAGAAAACCAAAGAAACTGTTACGTATACCATTCCTTCATTTCGCCCGGATTTAGAACGGGAAGTAGACCTTATTGAGGAAGTCGGCCGTCTGTATGATTACAACAACATTCCAAAACCAAAGCACGGCGCTTTTTCTTCGCCGAAACCTTTCCCCAAGTGGGAACAGCTTAACAGCAAGATCAAAACGATTGCAAAAGGATTACGATTTCGGGAAATTTATTCGAACTCACTCATCTCAAAAGAAGATGCAGCCCGATTTGGCAATATCGATGATATGCTGCATACACTCAATCATATCTCCGCTGATATGACAACCCTGCGCCCTACTCTTTTGCACGGATTTCTGAGTTCGGCTGCTTACAATTTCAACCGGAATGCAAAAGGAGTACGATTTTTCGAGACAGGACACGTTTTCAAGAAATCCAAAAATGGCACCTATTATAAAGGTATTGGTGAGGAATCCAGGGTACTATTTGGATTGGCCGGCCTCAAAAGCATTGAATACTGGAACAGCGATCCCAAAGAATATTCGGTTTTCGACCTCAAAGCTGTTGTAAATAGTTTTTTGGAATCACTGGATCTTTCAGACCATGTTACCGTTACAACAGATGAGCATAATCACTTACAATATGTAGTTGATGGCAGTGCTATCGGTGAAGTGTTTTCTATTGATGAATCACTCAGAGAAATCTATGATATTGATGTTCCGGCTTTTGCCGCCGAGTTCTCCATTTCCCAGATCTATCAGCTTAAAAATAGATTACCGGAAAGTTCGTATGAGCCGGTATCGAAGTTTCCCGGCTTTGAATTTGATTTCGGCGTTATCGTTGATAATTCCCTTCGGGCTGAAGCTTTACTGCAACAGATCAAACTATCGGCAGGTAAGCTGCTGGATGATATCCAGGTATTCGATGTGTTTGAAGGTGAATCGCTGGGCGAAAACAAAAAAAGCATTGCGTTCCGGTTAACATTTCTTGATAAAAATAAAACATTGACTATCAAAGATGTAGAACCTATAATTGAAAAAGTACTTAAAGTACTTGATGATAAATTTTCAGCAAAACTGCGGGCTTAATCCTATATATTGTGCTTTCAAATGATAATCCACATAGCAAACAATTTCAGGCGCTTCTCGGCAAAATCAAACAGGAAGTTGATAATCTGAAAGCACAGGTCAGTGAGCTCCGGGACAAAAACCACCAGCTGAAGGCCGAACTCGAGGAAAATAAAAAGAAAGAAGCCGATATCTTTTCCTCGGTCAAGGAAACCGATCGCATGGCGTTGAAACATCAGATCAAGGGTCTGATTTCAAAAATTGACGAGCATCTGGAGGATCAGGCATGAAAGCAATAAAAGTTACCATTCTTGGCAAGCAGTATCCCCTTCGGGTTGAGGAATCAGAAGAAGAAAATATGGTGCGTATTGCCCGGTATGTGGATGAAAAGTTGCGCCAATACAAAAAAGAGCTGAGCAAGCAACCCGAATCTACCGTAATGGTGTTAACGGCTCTCAGCATTGCTGAAGAGCTTTTTGAAGAACGCCAGAAAAATAAAGAGCTCAATAAAAAAGAGGATCGCGTCCTTGAAGATGTAAACAGATCGATGCAGAAATTGCTCGAGCAGATTCGCAGCGAACCTGCATAATCATTCTGAAACCAGCCATTTATTTCTTACCTTTGGGTTTTCAGAATTTAGCATCTAACCAAATTTTTTGATGGCCAAGAATCATCTGAATATTCTTTTTATTGGTGATATTGTCGGTGAACCGGGACTTAGCCTGCTTGAAACTATTTTACCGGGATTGATTGAAAAACATGAGGCCGATTTTGTGATCGCCAACGGCGAAAATTCCCATAAAGGTAAAGGCATCAACCGGCACATCATTCAAAAGTTATACGATCTGGGAGTGCATGTCATTACCGGTGGCAATCATTCGTTTGCCAAGTGGAAGGTGTTCTCGTATATGAAGACGGATCCCAACATTTTGCGCCCGCTAAACTATCCTTCCGGCAATCCGGGATACGGCTATACCATATATGAACTCGAAGATTTAGACCAGAAAATTGGCGTGCTCAACCTGCAGGGGCGAACATTTCTCCAAAATATTGACGATCCCTTTTCTACGGCCGACTGGGCGCTGGAGCAGATCAAAAAAGAGACCAATATCGTTTTTGTTGATTTCCATGCTGAAGCCACTGCCGAAAAGATGGCGCTCGCCTGGCACCTCGACGGCAAGGTGTCGGTGTTGGTAGGAACGCATACGCACATTCCCACCGGTGATGCCCGTCTGCTACCCAAAGGAACCGGCTATATCACTGATGCAGGCATGACCGGCTCATTCGATTCGGTGTTGGGAATGGACTCTGAAACGTCACTCAAGCGCTTTAAACTTGGCACGCCGCACCGCTATAAAATTGCGGATGGCAACAACCATATTTGTGCTGTTAAATCGGTTGTAGATCTTGAAACAACCGAATGCCTCCATATCGAACCCATTATCTACCCGAAACTTACCAATAGTAAACTGGACAGCTAATGCCCGATACCGATCTAATTCTTACCGGTAATAATCTTACAAAGTCGTTTCCGAGTAAAACAGGCGGTGAACGCCTTGTTATACTCAATGATGTTTCGCTGTCGATCAACCGGGGTGATATTGTTTGTGTGGTAGGCGCAAGCGGCAGCGGAAAAAGTACCCTCCTGCATATTTTAGGCGGGCTCGATCAACCCGATTCCGGCACTATTTCCTGGAACGGCCAGCACATGTATGATATGAATACCGATGAACTGGCTAAATTCAGAAATCAAAAGCTGGGATTTGTATTCCAGTTCCATCACTTGCTTCCTGAGTTTACGGCGCTCGAAAATGTAATGATGCCGGCCCTGATCCAGGACACCGACTTTGAAGATGCGAAACATCGGGCAATGAACCTGCTTGAACGTTTTGGCATTTCAACGCGGGCTGATCACCGCCCCACCGAACTTTCGGGTGGCGAACAACAGCGCGTAGCGATGGCAAGGGCACTCATCAACGATCCGGATCTTATTTTAGCTGATGAGCCCACCGGCAACCTGGATGAAGAGAACACGGAAATCTTGCTGGATATGCTCTTCGAACTCAGGAAAATAGACAAGGTTAGTATTTTACTGATCACCCATGAAAAAGACATTGCCCGGCGAACCGATCATACATATGAGCTAAGCAAAGGAAAATTGCATTCTTTTTAATTTTGCTTATAGCCAAAACTATCATAATTTTGACCCCCTTGATTCAAACGCATCAACCAATTTAAATATAGATATGGCCAAGAATTTTACCGAAGAAGAACTTGAACAGGATCCGTTATTAAAAAGCTATGCAAAAACGGCTCAATTTTATCAGGAAAATCGAAATGTAATCATCGGCTCAGCCGTTGCCGTAATCCTTGCAATAGCACTGGCAATCGGGTATCACTACTATCAGAAGTCACAAAATAAAGAAGCGCAGCGACTTATGAGTACTGCTGAAGTAGAGTTTCTTCGGGGTAATTATGAAAGTGCACTTACCGGTTCCGATGAAGATTTTACGATTGGTTTTGAACAGGTAATCAAAAATTACGGCGGAACCGAAGCCGGAAATCTGGCACGATACTACGCTGCTGTCTCCGAATATAATTTAGGCAACACCAAACAGGCACTCTCCTATATTAAAGAATATGAAGTTCCGGAGGGTATTTTAGGCGTAGGTCCTCTTTCATTCCATGCCATGCTGCTGACCGAAACAGGCCAGCATGCAAAGGCAGCCGAACTATACGTTAAAGCTGCAGAATGGGATAAAAATGAATCTACAACACCTTACAACTATCTGGAAGCCGCAAATGCTTTTCATGACGCTGGCAATACTGAAAATGCACAAAAGTATGCTGAAATGGTTACTGAAAACTATCCGAATAGCTCGCAGGTGACCGAAGCAAACCGTCTGCTGGGGCGATTGATGACAGCAAATGGACAGTAGATTTAAGAAGCAGGTTTAAAAACTAAATAGCCCGGCCGTTAATGGCCGGGCTATTTTATATCAAGTAGAACCTGAGCAGAAGTATCACTGCCTTTTCTTCTACATATTTCGCCGGTACTGCCCGCCTACTTCGTAAAGTGCTCTGGAAATCTGACCCAGTGAAGCAACTTTAACCGTTTCCATCAGCTCTTCAAACAAGTTGCCGTTTTCTCTGGCCGTCTGTTTGAGCCGCTCAATCGCTTTGTCGGCTTTATCTTCGTTACGGCTCCAAAAAGCATTAAGGCTTTTAATTTGCTGCTCTTTCTCTTCCTTGGTTGATCGGATCAGGTCAATCTTTTTTTCATCTTCTTCGCTTTGCATATCTTGATCGGGTTTAAAAGTATTAACACCGACGATAGGCAGCTCGCCGTTGTGTTTTTTCGATTCATAATGGAGGCTCTCATCCTGAATTTTCCCGCGCTGATACATATTCTCCATCGCACCGAGGACGCCGCCCCGCTCCGTGATACGATCAAATTCCGACAGAATCGCTTCTTCAACCAAGTCCGTCAACTCTTCGATGAAATACGACCCCTGATTGATATTTTCGTTCTTGGCCGTTCCCATCTCTTTGTTAATGATCAGCTGGATCGCCAGTGCCCGCCGTACTGACTCTTCCGTTGGCGTGGTAATTGCTTCATCATAGGCATTGGTATGCAATGAATTACAATTGTCATAAATAGCCAGCAGCGCCTGCAGCGTAGTTCGAATATCATTAAACTGAATTTCCTGCGCGTGCAGCGAACGTCCGCTGGTCTGGATGTGATATTTCAGCTTTTGTGAACGTTCACTGGCCTCATACTTCTCCCGCATCGAAACAGCCCAAATACGACGTGCCACGCGGCCGATCACCGCATATTCGGGATCAAGTCCATTGCTGAAAAAGAATGAGAGGTTGTGCGCAAAGTCATCAATATCCATGCCGCGCGACAAGTAATACTCTACGTATGTAAATCCATTTGCAAGCGTAAAAGCCGCTTGGGTGAGGGGGTTTGCGCCCGCCTCGGCAATATGATAACCTGAAATTGATACAGAATAGTAATTTCGCACTTTATGATCGGTAAAGTACTGCTGGATGTCGCCCATCATTTTAAGGGCAAATTCCGTTGAAAATATGCACGTATTCTGTGCCTGATCCTCTTTTAGAATATCAGCCTGTACGGTACCGCGCACTTTGTTAAGCGCCATTTCCTTGATGTGATCATAGGTCTCCCGGTCAACAAGTTTGTCGCCGGTTATACCCAGCAGGCCGAGTCCGAATCCATCATTTGTTGTCGGTAATTCGGCATTGTATTCGGGAGCATCAACTCCTTTTTTCTCGAAATATTCGCCAATTTCTTTCTGCGCTTCTTCCCATTTGCCTTCCTCTTTCAGGTAGCGCTCCACCTCCTGGTCAATAGCTGTATTCATAAACATGGCCAAAATCATCGGCGCCGGGCCATTGATCGTCATCGATACCGACGTTTTGCGGGAAGTAAGCTCAAACCCCGAGTACAGTTTCTTCATATCATCCAGTGTACAGATGCTGACGCCTGAGTTACCCACTTTGCCATATATATCGGGGCGATGATCCGGATCTTCGCCGTAAAGTGTTACCGAATCGAATGCCGTGGAAAGTCGCGCCGCCGGCATACCTTCGCTCAGGTAGTGAAATCGTTTATTCGTTCGCTCCGGTGTACCTTCTCCGGCAAACATCCGCGTGGGGTCTTCGCCTTCCCGTTTAAATGGAAATACGCCTGCTGTAAATGGATAATACCCGGGGAGATTTTCCTTTAATGCAAACTTTAACTGTTCTCCTTTATAATTGGTTTTGGGCAGTGCTACACGCGGTATTTTTAATCCGCTTAGTGTTTCTCTAAATTGTTGATTGCTGAATGTGCGATCGCGAATTTGCACATCCACATGCTCCTGACGGTACTCTTCATACAAGTTGTTCCATCCGTCGAGTATTTTCTTGCAGCGGGCATCAAGTGAACTCAGCCAATGCTCCTTCATTTCTTGCAAAGTTTCGGCAAACTGCTGCTGCCCCTCGGCATCCCAGCGTTCAATCTGCTGCAGTGTTCCTTCTACCTCGTCAAGTTTACCTGCTACTTCAACCTGCTCCTCGACCCATTCATGGTAATCACGAACGGTCTCAGAAATTTCAGATAAATAACGTTGGCGTTTCCCGGGAATAATGGCCTGTGTCTGAATATCTTCCGCGGGCTCAGGATTCGTATAAATTTGCGTTTCCCAGTTGATGCTATAGCGATTGTTAATCTTATCAACCAGCGCCCTAAACAGGTGATTCACCCCTTTATCGTTGAACTGCGCTGCAATGGTGGGATATACCGGCATATCCTCCTGTTTGGCATCCCATGCACCAAGATTGCGTTTCATCTGCTTGCGCACATCACGGAGGGCGTCTTGTGAGCCTTTTTTCTCAAATTTGTTAAGGACAACCAACTCAGCCAGATCAAGCATATTAATCTTCTCGAGCTGTGTCGCCGCCCCATATTCGCTGGTCATTACATATATGGGAATATCCGAAATATCCACAATTTCGGTGCCCCCCTGGCCTATACCGCTCGTTTCAACAATCACCAAATCAAACCCGGCCGTTTTGCATACTTCAATAGCCCCTTTTACCGCTTCGCTGGTTGATTTATTTCGTGCCCGGGTTGCCAGGCTTCGCATGTATACCCGCTCTGGATCGAGGCTATTCATGCGAATGCGATCGCCCAGCAACGCACCACCCGATCGCACTTTGGATGGATCAATAGAAATAACAGCGATGGTCAAATCTTCAAATTCTGTTAAAAACCGACGCACAAGTTCATCGGTAAGCGAGCTTTTGCCTGCTCCTCCTGTCCCCGTAATCCCAACCAGTGGAATCGGATGCCCATTTTTTGACTGCTGAATCGTATTCCCGCTGCTATCATGCAGTACACCATTCTGGAACCGGATAATTCCTTTGTGATCATTCTCAATGGCTGAAATACAGCGTGCCATTATTTTATGATCTTTTTCAAGTATTTTGCGCGCATCGACTTCTTCAACTTCTGCGGTATCAAAATCACATTTCTCAAGCATAAAGTTGATCATCCCCTGCAACCCCATTTCACTGCCGTCTTCAACCGAAAAAATGCGTTCTATGCCATAATCGTGCAGTTCCTTGATCTCATCTCCTACAATCACACCGCCGCCACCGCCAAATACCTTGATATGCGAAGCGCCGTTTTCTTCCAGCAGATCAATCATATATTTAAAATACTCCATATGCCCACCCTGATACGAACTGATGGCGATACCCTGCGCATCTTCCTGTATGGCACAGGTAACAATTTCCTGTACAGAGCGGTTATGGCCCAAGTGAATGACCTCAGCCCCGCTGCTTTGCAGAATGCGACGCATAATATTAATACTGGCATCATGCCCGTCGAACAGGCTTGCAGACGTTACAAACCGTATTTTATGCGTGCTTTCGTATACATTTTGAGAACTGTTTTCCTCCGGCGGGGATGATTTTATGACTGTTGAAGTGTCGTCAGACATAAGCTAAAAAATGTTCGATTTTTATTTATGATAAGTTCTAATTGTAATATACCAAAAATGAGGCACTTTTTTTGATGGGGAGTTTTATTCAATCCCTGCAATTGTCATCCCGAATGGCATGCTATTAAATAATATTGCAATTATCGGCGATGCCCCGAAATTATCTCAGCCAGATGAGATAATACGGTAGCCAACGTCAACCCACCTGGTGCTGCAAGGAAAAGTGGTTCCCAGTGTGGATTAAATTTTTCTTTATGATGGCGCAATCCCTCAAAATTGTACAGGTGCTCACCATAATCATATAACTGATCAGCAAACTTGGTCCATCGCGGCTCCAGTTTTTTTTCATCCATCTCTGAAAGGGGTGCAATACCGAGATTAAACCACTTGTATTCGTGCTGTTTGCTCCAAAGAACGGATTGAGCCAGCAGGTAATCCGTAAGTTCAGGTGGTGTAGCCGGACGAAACCGGATGAGATCACTGCCGATTTCGTTTTTCCCTGCACTGCTCCACAAATTAGAAAAAGCCATGATTTTATCATTCTTCCGTACAACCGCAATTGGAAATTGTCGCAAATAATTTTCCTTGAAGTAGCCAAGCGCAAACCGCTTTTCATGATTGCCCGGTATAGTCATCCAGGCATCAGAAACTTCTTTAAGCTTAGGTAATGCCCCGGATACACGATCTTGTAGAATCACATCAAAGGTAAAGCCCTGATTTTTCATAGCCTTGCATTCCTCTGTGAGTTCGGCCAGCCCAGGATTTTTTAAATTGAAATCCTGCAGTGAAACTTTTGCCTCCTGGCCAAGCTTAAGAAGCGTATGCCCCAAATCTTGGTAAAGATCAAGATAACGGTCATGTACCTGATAAAATACCGGCCAGCCGCCGTGCTCCTCGGCAAGATCTTTAAACTTCCAGACCAGCTCTTCAATTTCATCCTCAGGCCCCATTGGATCGCCCATAGAAATCCAGCTTTTGTCCTCTACTCCGTACATAATACATGCATTATGCTCATCGCTGAACAGCAATTTTTTATCGCTCAAAAGCAACAGACTCGACTGTGCCTGTTCAGATTTATCCAAAATTAGTTTTGCCAGAGTAAAGCTTTGCTGCTCGTCTTCCTGCTCTTCTCTAATGCCACTTGAAGTAAACAGTTTTATCAATCCGAAAATAACAGCAAAACCAAGGACAGCCACCGACGCTCTTAAATATCGCGGAGCATCGCCCAGTAACGTAAACTGCCACCAGAGCTCTTGCTGATATTCAATATTACGATACGAAAATAGCCCCAGCCAAATAGAACTGATAATCACCATAAGGATCATCGTTACCCAGTACGGAGAAAAAGATTGGGCAAACAGCGATGCCTTACGGTGAAAAGCGTGTCGGGATGGAATCAGAGCCACCAACATTACAAATAATATTACCGCTTCTACATAGCTGACACCCTTTAACAGACTAAACAAAACACCGAACATAAGCAGTCCTACCGTAGCGTGATAAGCAGCATCGATACGCCGCTGTAATCCCCGTGCAAGTACAAGAAGCGCCGCTCCAACCAGGCTTGCAAAAAAGTGTGACATTTCAATAACCGGCAATGGAATAAAGGCCTGCAGCCACTGCATACGGGGTATCTCCGACGGCATTGCCCCGGAGAAAAGCAGTACGGTTCCCCCTATAAAAATAAGCGCACTAAATACATGTGGTACCACGCGCGGATACCAGCGGGCAGTGCGGCTTCCGAACTCTTTGACCACCTCCCGATTCACCTGGTATTCCTGATAACCCAGCATCACCGTGGCAACAATGAGCGGTAGCAGATAATAAATGATGCGATAAACAATCAGGATTCCGATCACACCTGATCCACTCATATAGTTCGATAAAAATAGTAGAATGATTGATTCAAAAACGCCCAGTCCACCGGGTACCTGGCTGAACAATCCCACAATTTGCGCGAGCAGAAACACCCCGATAAATGTAAAAAACGGAATGCCTACTTCAGGTAGCAACACATACAGCACTGAAGCAGCCAGCATCCAGTCCAGCGAAGCAATCCCAACCTGTTTCATAGCCATCTGGAATGACGGAAAAGAAATACGCCATTTTTTAAAGGACCAATCACCTTTTACCACAGCGCTGGCTGCCACATATCCGACAACTATCACCAAAAGAATAATGCCAAGCATCCGCAGCGATACGTATGGAATAAGGGTTCCGTCCGGCAAATTGGGCGGAGTAAGCAATAATGAAAGACCAGCCATGGCACAAAATCCAATCCAAAGCGTAAAAGCACTGAAGGCTACAATTTTTGTTACTTGCAGGCCAGAGAAGCCCCACACCGAGTACATACGATAACGAATAGAACCGCCAGAAATAAGTGCCATCCCAATATTATGACTGAAGGCATACCCGATAAATCCGGCCCGGGCTGTTTTCCCCAGCGCCAGATCTTCTCCGATGTATTCAACACCAAGAATATCGTATCCGGTCAACAGCAGGTAGCTTAAAAAGCACAAGAACAGCGATGCTAAAATATGAAGAGCCGATATCTGTGATAAATATCCCGTAATTTCATCGAAGCTGTATTGGCCCAGCTCTTGGTCTATGAACCATATCGCCAGCCCAAAAAAGAGAATACTTATAAACGGCGCAATTTTTTTAAGTATAGACTTCATGGTGATTATAAATTTTCAAAGCTCACCGTTAAATCGGATGTAAATCCACGCTGCACCGGAACATCATTACGAATATAATATGGTTCGGGAGCTTTGTAGGGTATCACTTGTCCTCCATCCCATTGCCCGTTGCCATTCAAATCCTGGAACAGAATAAGTTGATGATTTACCGGTGCTAAATCGGATATTTCAACCTGCTTGGTAAATGACGTATCCGCTACTGTCTGCCCCTCTTTATTGTTGAGGATTAGATGGGTCGTTCGGGAGGCACTTACTCCGGCTGTATCTTCCAAAACCACATGGAGTGCTCCCAAATCCGATTCATACCAAATAGTCGGGGTGATGGATCGGTAACTGCTCAAAACCGGATTCCAGACCCGTAACTCATAATCCACGCCACGCTTCCAGCGGCCATCGGGTTGAATGTATACTTTATTCCGCTCAATTTGCAGACCCTTCCATGATTCCCGAAGATTATTGCCTTCCACTATTTTAATCGAATCGCGTATAGCTGCACTTGTAATCGGTTTAGCGTATGTAATTTCAATGGATTCATCAGCATAAATGCCGTTGAATGCAGAAGTACCAACGATCCGCTGTGCGGTTGTATCTTCCTGCGCTGAGCCAGTAAAATTCTGCACACTTTGTCGCTGAACATTCCCGGCTACATCAGCTATATTACGCACCATTAATTGATAGTTTTGGGTCGGATCCAGTTCCTGCTCACTCTGAGCAAACAGCACATACTGATCGGCAGGCGACACATAAAGTGGATACGCTCCTGAGAGCGGCGTGCCTGTCGTATCCCGAATTCCTAACCGGGTGCTATCACGAATCACGACATTTTCGCTGAACCGCAGCCGCAACCTCTTACTCGAAAACAGCCCTAATCCCTGCAAATTTGGTAAGCTCGTATCACTATCAGCTATAAAAAGCGTCCCCAGTGTATCCGAACCGGCCTTAGCCAGCGAAACCGTATCCTGGCCGAACGGTTGTGCGCGTTCTCTATCGGGCTCCCATATTTTATTTCGGTTGCGGTCATCAACCCAAAACGCTTTGTAAGCACCCTGTCGCAGATACGAAAAATTAACGACACCACTGGTATCGGTCTCTCCAATGTAGTTGGCCGGCTGTGTCAGGTCGGCCGGTGTTCTGTACAACAAAACGCGCTTGCCTGCAGCCCCCTTACCTGTTCGGGCATCTAAAATGCGTCCGGTCAGCTTTCCTTTATCAATATCAGGGCCGGTTGAAACCGCAACTTTAAAAGGACTGGCTAATTGATTGTTATTCAAATCGGAAAACTCGGTGCCAACCGTTACTATAAGTGTGGTTAAATCGGGCAGCTGATTATCAAATTCAATTGCAACGGATTTGCGTCCCCAGTCGAGCCCGTATACCAAACCGATATCCGGCTCAATGGTCAGGGCCTCGGTTAACGAGCTGCGTTCTACAAATTCGGAAAAGTGCAGAATAATTTTGTCATCATCGAAATTAATAGTTCCCGTTTCCGGCTCCGTTCGGATTATTTCGGGGCTTTCTTCATCCCTGGGGCCTCCTGTGGGTGCCGATGGTGTAGCACATGAATATGCGATAGTGCAGATAAGAAAAAATATCGAAATTCGAAAAAAGTTGATCACGTTTCGTTGTTTCACTTACACTGTTTTCACTGCTGTTGAATATACCAAATGTATTTAAATGAGGCATAACAATAGTATTAAAAGACACCTAAAATACGGCATAATATGTTTGCGTTACAAAATAAAGATTCGTTGATGTTTTTGATCACCGATTCCGATTCAGAGTTTTAACATCATGAGAATAATCGTTGTACTGCTTGTAGTCATTACTATTTCGGGGTGCGCCTCCTACCGGCTTGATGAAGCCCAGGATAACCTGCGTTCATCTTTTGCCCGGCACAATTATGATAAAACTGTACGCCTGCTTCAGCGATACAACCGCAAAGACATTTATAAATCCAAGGATGATGTGCTGTATAACCTGGAAATGGGTACCGCTACTCATTTCGGCGGTCAATATGACTCCAGCAGTCGCTATTTCACACAGGCCGAAGAAAAAATCGATGCCCTTTTCACAAAAAGCATAAGCCAGGGTATCACCTCATTTTTGTTTGCCAACGATAACACGCTGTCGTACAATGGCGAAGCTTATGAAGATGTCTATCTAAATGCGTTTAAAAGCCTCAATTATATTCACCAAGGTGATCTGGAAGGCGCCCTGGTGGAAGCGCGACGCATGGCGTACAAGCTCTCTCGTATAGAAACCAAGTATAAAGGCATAGCCGAAACCCTCTCCAAAGCTGACACGCTGGGCCGCGGCAATTGGAAGACAGGAAAATCGTCGGTGCAAAACAGTGCGCTCAGCCACTATCTGGCTTCCGTACTTTACGCTAAATCCGGCAAGCCGGACGACGCCCGTATCGAATATGAAAAACTGCTGCAAGCCTTAAATGAGCAGCCAAATGTTAGTAGGTTCGATATCAACAAGGCCGACCTTCAACAAATAAAAACAGCCGATGTATATAACGTGTTGGTGGTAGGTTTTGCGGGACGCGCCCCGATCAAATACCAGAATGATGTGCGTCTATATCTGGATGAGGCGGACTTGTACCTCAAATTTTCCCTGCCTGAACTTCGTCTTTATAACAGCCGCATCACTCGGATCGAAGCCGTTATAAATGACAGCACACATATACCGCTGCAGCTTATAGAACAGATGGACGCTGTAGCAAAAGAGGTCTATAAAGTAAAACAGCCGATTATTTATGCCCGCACCTTCGTGCGCTCCCTTACCAAAGCAATGGGTACCAATGCTGCCGGACGCGCCGTTGAAAAAGAAAATGAGGGCCTCGGATTTTTAGTTAATTTATTGGGTAAGGTTGGACAGGAATTTACCGAAAAAGCTGATGTCCGGGGTTGGCAAACCATGCCCGGCCAGGCGTATGTTACTACACTGAAGCTGCCGCCCGGTAATCATCAGGTGCGCATTCAATATTACGACCGCAATAATTTGCTGTATACAAAAACAGCGCTGATAAATATAACCCCGAACAAAAACCTTGAACTCATCGAAAGCTTATACTGGAATTAACCCAACAACTAATTTACTATTAACAAATAACAAAATGCCTATCATGAAAAAATTACTCCTATTTGGTTTTGCACTGCTGATTGCTGCAGGTTGTCAACCTTCACAAAAAGTAACCCGCATCAGCCCCGATACTCAAACTGATCTTTCGGGAAGATGGAATGATACCGATGCCCGGTTTGTAGCCGAAGAGATGATCGACGACGTCACAGACAAACCCTGGCTCGACCGGTTCAACCGAAATCATGATGAACCCCCGGTTCTCATTGTTGGAAATATTCGCAATGAAACGATGGAGCACATCGATACCGAAGTATTTACAAAAGAGATGGAACGTGCCTTTGTAAATACCGGGCGGGTGACTGTAGTAGCGAACAGTGAAGAACGAACGGACATCCGCGAAGAGCGCCGCGACCAGCAGCGAAACGCATCGCTGGAAACCATGAAAAAGATGGCCCGTGAGCTGGGCGCCGACTACATGATGATTGGCAACATTAATTCGATTGTGGATGAATCGGTCAGCGGAAAAGAAGCGGCTATTTTTTATACTGTTAACCTTGAACTGATCGACATCGAAACCAACCAAAAAGTGTGGATCGGCAACAAAAAGATCAAAAAGTACATTGAACGAAAAAATTTCAGCGGGTAGTTTAGGTATAAGGGTATAGGAGTACAATATTACAAATAAACCCCTTATAGCTAACATGGAACGTTCACATATTTTTGATACTTTTAGGGTATCATGAATAGACAAATATCTGACGCACAATCTGTACTTTCACGGCCCGCTATTTACACTGATTATTATGA
>JAFGWN010000098.1 GCA_016937115.1 Balneolaceae bacterium
CAGAAGGACCGCGCTCATCGCCGGAGACAAAATCCCTAATTACATCATACCGGTATTCATGCAATACATTGCCTGTGGACAAACTGTACACTATGATACGGGACGGACTCGAAGAAACGGTATCGGCAGCCGGCCCGTCCTGCATAAGGGCATTTTCGGTTGCTACATAAAGTGTTTCACCATCAGGCGTGAGGGTCAGCGACTCAAAGGCAAGGTTTGTTCGGATGCCGTGGGTGGCGCGCTTTTCTTTCTTTGCTGCCCAGTAAGCTTCAGGCATCGGCAATGAGCGAACAAACGTACCATCTTTTTTATAGGCATTAACAAAAGGCGGCTTACCATTACTTCGCCCTCCTTCTGAGGTTATATAGACCAAGCTATCGGGAGCAATGGCAATGCCTTCGGGATCAATGGTGTTTAAGTCATAGTTCTCACCGCTTGGAGTTTTTAAGAATGTCATTCCTTTCCATTGAATGCTGTTTTTATTCAGCTTCCCCTGCTCGTCCAGCTGTACCCGGAAGGAGTAGAATCGCGCTCCTGCCAGCTCGCTGCGGTCATCACTAATCACGTAGAAGGTATTGGATACCGGCTCGTACGTCAGGCCGGACAACCCGCCGATTGGCGTATCCTTGAATGAATAGTTATATGGAATAACGACTTCGCCAACCGGCTCAAGCCGCATGGTTGTTTCTGATTGGATCGAGCACGAGGTGATAAGAAAAATCAGTAAAATCCCAAGCTTAAAACGAAATACTGTAATCATAAATATCTTGTAGTGATATTGTTTTAGAATAAATCCAGTTGCTCATCTTGTCCCTCTACAGGCCACGCCGGCATGGGATTGATTACGATTAGCTCTGATAATATTTGATGAAACCGCCGTGCAATGGGTGGCTGACTTGCTTTATCAGGTGCATGAGTAAATATATAGGGATGCAATCCTTCTTTGATCCAGTCTGCAATGATGATAGCCCACTCCTTTAAATACGCCTCGTTGTTAAGCGGGTCGTTCGCTCCCACAAAGCGAACCATGGGGCGCGAACCGGTAGTCTCAAACCGAACCGGCACCTTTGGTTTTTTCCGCTGCACCTCCCGAATAGTTGGATCGTTCGATTTTAGGCTGTGCAACTTGCGCGTATCAAAAGTAATGCGATCTACATTATAACTTTCGAGCAAACGGTTAAGCTCATTTTCTTTTTTTCCGTGATCATAAAAATCGGGATGGCGTACTTCTACCGCATAACGGTACGTGCCCGGCAAAATGGACAGCGTTTTTTCCAGGCGGCCAAGATACTCGGGCGAAAACTGGGGCGGAAGCTGAATCATAAAGGGACCCAAGCGATTGGTTATCGGCTCAAATCGTCCCAAAAAATCGATAATGTCGTTTTCGGTGTCGTCCAGCTGCTTATAATGGGTAATAGAACGATGAAACTTAAAGCAAAATTTGAAACCATCCGGTGTTTGTTCGCCCCACTTTTTGATGGTGGAATGCTGTGGAATATTGTAAAAAGTGGTATTGCCTTCTACCGAATTAAAAACAGATGCATACTGGCGCAGGAAGTCATCCTGCCGGGCATCATCAGTAAAAAAGTTGCCCACCCAATCTTTCAGGCTCCACACCGTACATCCGATATGATATTTAGTAATCGCCACCGGTTACTTATAATTCTATTTCTTTCTTTTTAATCTCAATTAATCAAATTAAAGATCACAACAATACGTATTCTGCTTGTAATAAACACATTTTTTATGAAATCACAACGCTTTGATCCGATCAAATCGTTTATATATTTGTATCCCACCGAATGAATTCTATATTTGTTGAAAATTAATCGCTAAAAATTTTTTGCAGATGCAGTTCGCGTTTCTCGATTACCTGATCATGGCGCTGTACCTGGCCATGTTGATTGGTGTCGCTATCATTGCTAAACGCCGGGGACAGGAATCACTCGAAGATTTTTTTGCCGGGGGAAAGGATTTGCCGTGGTGGCTTATCGGAATCTCTATGGTCGCTACCACATTTGCTGCCGACACCCCGTTGGCCGTAACCGGCATTGTAGCAAGTGAAGGTATTGCGGGCAACTGGATCTGGTGGAATTTCATGTTTTCGGGCCTGTTTACCGTTTTCCTATACGCCAAACTCTGGAAACGGGCTGATGTGATTACCGATGTTGAATTTATCGAGCTTCGCTACGGCGGCAAACCGGCCAGTATTCTCCGCGGATTCCGGGCATTATATCTTGCCTTCCCCATCAACTGCATCATTCTGGGTTGGGTGACCGTTGGTATGGCCAAGGTTTTAACCGTAGTGACCGGCGCCGACCAGTGGGCTATCATTGTCTTTTTGTACGGCTTGATTGGCATTTATATTGCTTTCTCCGGCCTTTGGGGCGTTGTTGTGACGGACTTCATCCAATTTATTATTGCGATGGGCGGCTCTATCCTTTTAGCCTGGCTGGCGGTAGACTCGGTCGGCGGACTCGATCAGCTTCACGCAAAACTTATTGCTGAATACGGCGCCAATTCATGGGTTCTGGAGTTTAATCCCATTACCAGCCCCAAAATTATGCTGGCCAC
>JAFGWN010000099.1 GCA_016937115.1 Balneolaceae bacterium
AGGTCGCTATTGTCGATAATCTCTTTAGCTTCTTCGGCGTTGGTTCCCTGCAGGCGCACGATGATGGGCACATTTTCTATTTTTTCAGCAATATCAGGATCTTTCGCAGCTTCAATCACGCCGTTGGCTACGCGATCGCAGCGCACGATGCCGCCAAAAATGTTGATTAGTATTGCTTTTACATTCTGGTCTTCCAGAATGATGCGGAAGCCATTTTTGACGGTTTCCACATTGGCGCTGCCGCCCACATCAAGGAAGTTGGCCGGCTCACCACCCGAAAGTTTAATGATATCCATGGTGGCCATGGCCAGCCCCGCGCCATTTACCATACAGCCCACATTGCCGTCGAGCTTAATGTAGTTTAGCCCGAACTCAGAGGCTTCCAGTTCTACGGGGTTTTCTTCCGACTCATCACGCAATTCCTGAATCTCTTTATGGCGAAACAGCGCGTTGTCGTCGAAGGTCATTTTAGCGTCGAGCGCAAGCACCTCACCTTTGGGCGTAAGTACCAGTGGGTTGATCTCAACCAGGCTGGCATCGGTGTTTTGGTAGCACTTATAAAGTTTCATAATGAGTTTTATGGCCTGCTTAAACGCATCCCCTTCGAGACCAAGCTCATAGGCCAGATGGCGCGCCTGGTTATGCTGTAGCTCCATGCCCGGTTCAACCCATTCTTTCACGATCTTATCGGGCGTTTCTTCAGCTACTTTCTCGATGTCCATACCGCCTTCGGTAGAAACCATAATTACGTTTTTGCTCTTGGCACGATCCAGCAAGATACCGAGATAGAATTCCTGTTCGATATCCACACCGTCGGTCACATAGATGCGCTTCACTTTTTGGCCTTCTTCACCGGTCTGTTTGGTTACCAGTACGTCGCCCAGGAGTGATTCGGCAGCATTGCGAACTTCATCAATTGTTTTGCAGAGGATCACACCGCTGGCACCACTTTCTTTGGTCTTTCCTTTGCCGCGACCGCCGGCATGAATCTGTGCTTTCACCACGAATAGTGTTGAGCCGTCCTCTTTCATTTTCTTGGCTGCATCAACAGCTTCGTCGACGGTTTGGGCTGCAGCTCCGGCCGGTACGGCTACACCATGATTGTCTAAAATTTCCTTTGCCTGATACTCATGTATTTTCATAATAGAATGCTAAACTTCGGTTGTTAATGAATAATGGTGAAAACAAACGGCGCAAATATTTCAGTGCCCGCTACAAGGACGCTTAATATAATAAATGAAATGCTTTTCACATAGGCGTGGAAAGGGATTTTAGGCTTATTACTCATCGGCAAATAATACCGGCTCTAAAATGATTCAGTCTTCTTTCCACCGCCACACTTGATGTATGGGAGAGAGCTATCTGTCCGATGCGGTAACCGTGCCGTGGTACTTTTCTTCTTCGGGTTGACCGTTGATTTTGGAGTGATCCTTGATGATATCGGGATTGGCCGTATCAAAAAAGAAGCGGTTTACGCTGCGGCGGCCATTCTCAAACAGGTAGTAAAGTACAGGTACAAGAATCAACGTCAGGACCGTTGCAAAAAGTAAACCAACAATTACAGCGATTGCCATAGGCGCCCACCAAGCTGCCTGTTCGCCGCCCCAGTACAGATATTCATTAATGCTGGTGAAGAACTCAACCGGGTTGTTAACCAGCACGATGAAGTCGAGGTTGAACCCGATTGCCAGCGGAACAAGTCCCAGGGTAGTGGTAATGGCCGTTAGAACCACAGGTCGGAAACGAACCTTTCCACCCTGAATGAGTGCATCATAAAGGTTCATATTATCCCGTTTGCGCAGGATATCGATGTAGTCGATAAGCACAATGGCATTATTAACCACAACCCCGGCCAGCGAAATAATACCGATACCTGTCATGATAATGACAAACGGCATTTGGAAAATGACGAGCCCAAAAAATACGCCGGCCGTCGACATAATTACCGATGTCATGACAATAAAAGGCTTGAAGAGTGAATTAAATTGTGAAATGAGAATAAATGCAATCAGAAAAAGAGCAATCAAAAATGCAGTAGATAGAAAGTCTATTGCCTCCTGCTGGTCTTCTTGCTGGCCGGTCCACTGTGCGGTGTATCCACTTGGCAGCTCATTTTGCAGGTAGGGGGCCAGTACCTGTTGCACTTCACCCAGTACCGCATTAGCATTGTAGTTTGATCGAACATCAGCCTGCACTGAAATCACCCGTTCCTGGTCGATATGTTTGATGCCGCCGAGCCCTTCGGTGGTCTCCCAGCTGGCCACGCTCGAAAGCGGAATATGTTTCTCTTCATCGACGATCGTCAGGTTCTGCAGCGTACTTAGGTTATTCCGGTACTGTTCATCAAGCCGTACGGTGATATCGTATTCGTCCTTCCCGTCGCGAAACTTGGAAGCTTCGAAACCGTTTACAGCCGACCGGATCGTATTCCCGATATCCTGGGTTGATAGCCCGTAGAGAGCCGCTTTTTCACGGTCTACACGGATGCGTACCTCGGGACGAGCTTCCGGCAGATCAGTTTCCAGGCCATCCAGCTTGCCATATACCGGGTCATTCTCAAGGATGTTAATAACGCGATCCGAAATAGATGTCAGCTGCTCCATATTCTTACCGGATATTTCAAGGTTGATTGGCTTGCCGGAGGGCGGACCTTCCTGCGGCTTTTCAACCGTTACTTCGGCGCCGGCAATATCTTCAGTAAAGTTACTGCGGGCGTATTCAATAGCATCAAAAGTGGAGCCTTCACGGTTCTCGTAATCAACAAAGTTGAGTACGATGGTACCTTTATTTGAGGTATTACCTTGTCCCCCGGTAGGGTCTGCGGTGATGGCCGAGCCCGAGGTGCTGAGCACCGATTCAATGTCTTCATTATTCGGTATGGTTGGTACTTTCTTTTCAAGACGGTCGATTATCGATTTGGTAAATTCGACATTGGTTCCCACAGGCGCTTCTACCTGGATATAAGCCTGTGCCGGCGGGATGTTTTCGGGGAAAAATTCAACTCCGGGGTTAAAAATTCCAAAAAGAACAAAGCTGGAAAAGAGCGTAACAACAGCAATACCCACAACCGTTTTTCCATGATCAAGGGACCACTTAAGCCAGTTTTCATACCGGTCGGTTAATTTGTGCACACCTTCTTTCTGCCACCAGGTACCTACCGGCATAAGAACATATTTGTTCAACAGCCACAGGAGCAGGCCTGCGATCAAAAGCATTGTCCATGTAAGTACATTCACAAACAGGGCGATAAGCAGGAAGAATCCGGCGATGGAAGCAAGAGCAATTTTCCCTTTTCGGGTCATTTTGGGCCGATCGTTATCATCTACGTTTTCAAGCCGCATAAAAAGGGCACAAATCACCGGGTTGATGACCAGCGCAACGAACAGCGAGCTGCTGAGCGTGATGATGAGTGTCAGCGGCAGAAACGACATAAACTCCCCTACGATTCCCGGCCAGAACATCAGCGGCAGGAAGGCGGCAAGTGTAGTGAGGGTTCCCGAGATAATCGGAATAGCCACCTCTCCGGTTCCTTTCTTGGCTGCCTGGAAGTTATCGTAGCCTTCTTCGAGGTAGCGATAAATATTTTCAACGACTACGATGGCATTATCCACCAGCATGCCGAGTGCCAGAATGAGCGAAAAAAGCACGATCATGTTCATGGTCATCCCGATCATACTCATTACGATAAATGACAAGAACATGGATAACGGAATGGCAACACCCACGAACGAGGCATTGCGCACGCCCAGGAAAAAAAGCAGTACGCCGATAACCAGCAGCAAGCCCGAAATGATATTGTTTTCCAGACTGCTTACCATAGAGTTAATATTTTCACTCTGGTCAGAGGTAATCTCAAAAGTAGTTGTCGGCGGCAGGCCTGGAAGCTCTTCTTCGAGAATGCTTTTTACTGCTGCAGAAGTTTTGAGAATATTTTCACCGCTGCGTTTTACGACCGAAAGCGAAATAACCGGATCGTTATTAAGCTCGGCATACGTCGCACGGTCTTTAAATCCGAATGTGACCCCGGCAACATCACGAATGTACACCGGCTTTTCGTTCGGCGCTTCAATCACGATATCTTCGATAGGTTCAACGGAATCATATTCGCCCGGCACACGAAGCAGGAATTTCTTGGTGCCTACATCGATAGTTCCGCCCGGCACAGTGATATTTTCGCTCTGAATAGCCGTGACAATATCACTGAATGTGATACCGTAATATTTCAGCTTGGACAGGTTTACATCAACCTTGACCTCACGTTCCAGACCGCCCGCCAGATTTACTTCTAAAACCGAAGGGATGGTCTCGATCTGATCCTGCAGGTCTTCGGCAACCTGTTTCAGTTGCACCAATCCATATTGACCCGAAATATTGACCTGCATAATCGGGAATTCCGAAAAATTAATTTCCTGAATGATGGGATCTTCGGCATCTTCGGGGAGTTCGGGCTTGGCCAGATCGACCTTTTCGCGCACCTTTTGCAGGGCGTCGTTAATATTTACATCCGAGTTAAACTCCAGGTTGATATTGGAATAGCCTTCCGAAGTGGTGGATGTCATCTCTTTAACATCCGAAATACCGGATAGCTCATCTTCCAGCTTGCGCGTCACCAGGCTTTCCATATCTTCGGGCGATACGCCGGGATAAGTGGTAATCACCATGATATTGGGAATAGTAATATCGGGCGATGCTTCTTTCGGGATCGTCAGATATGATTGAATCCCAAAAAGTACTACCAGCGCAATAACCACCAGTACACTGATGCGGTTGTCAATAGAAAAGGACGAAAGCCCAAACTCTTTCCGCTTTTCTATAGTTTGCTCTCCGTTTCCGGAAGGAGCTTTATCTTGTTTTGAATCATCCATAAAATACGCGCTTAATTTTTTTGAGCTATTTCATTTTTTTGCTTTTCCACAATATTGATATGCATGCTGTCTTGCAGAAAAGAGGAACCGACGGTGATTAATTCTTCACCGATATTGAGTCCGCTTTCTATCATAACCCTGTTTTCGTATGAAGGGCCTATCTGTATCCACCGTTCGCTGGCCACGGATGTTCCGCTATCGCTCCGGGCTACGGTATAAACGACGTTTCCCTTTTCTTTTTGATAAATGTACTCTTCACCAACAACTACTGAACTATCACGTTTAAATATTCGCACTTTAACATTTGCATTCATATCAATCTTAAAGTTTCGGGTTTCACGCGGCAGGTCTATTTCAACTTTGAAGGTGCGGGCATCTGCATTTATGCTTTGCCCCACGTAAGAAATAGGTAGTCGAAGGGTGTCGGCGGTGTTAAAGTCAAACCACACCTGTGCCCGGTCGCCTTTGCTGACGGCATCGGAAAAACGGGATGGAATGCCGGCTACTACTTTCAGGTTCTTAGTGCCAATAAGACGAAATAGGGTTGCACCGGGGCTGGCCATTTCGCCGGTTTCAAGGAGCTTCTCATCAAGGGTAGCGGTAAAAGGTGCACGTACGGTCGTGTTTCGCAAATCCACCTCAACCGCTTCCAACGCTGATTGACGCTCTTTGTAAGTGGTTCGGGCGTTGATTACATCAATTTCAGCGCCAATGCTATCTTGTTCAAACAGTTGCTTTAGGCGTTCATAGCGCTCTTGTGCCTGTTCAACCTGAGCCTGCAGGCGTTCTTGCTCGCGTTGCAGACGGCTGTCATCGATTTTCAGGATGGGAGCACCCTTGGCAATGACATCACCCTTGTCAACGTAGTACTGTTCGATCTGTCCGGATACTTCGGCAGAAATCTGCACGTCGTTTTCCGATTCAACCGTTCCCACGAGTTTTAAATACTGTTCAAAAGTCTGGGGTTCAATGATCCGGGTTTCAACATTCACCACTTTTGTAGCATCTTCTTGCTCTGCCTGCTCATCGCCTGAGCAGCTCACAACAGTAACAGAGGCAAACAATAGTACTAATAATTTTAATTTGGATTGCATAGTTAGGATGTTAAATAATTATTCTAATTCCGGTTTGGATTTATCAACAAAGGGTACCATGCCGATAGCATCGTCGTACCGTGCTTTGGCAGAAAGATAATCGTACACGGTTTGTGCATAGTTCAGCTCGGCCTGGCGCAGCTGAAATTCTGCTTCCGTCACGTCTATTTGTGAGCCGAGGCCGTTTTCAAGTCGTTTTCGTGCTCTTTCATAGCCTTCTTGGGCCTGCCTCAGGGCTTTTTCCCGGGCAGGTGCCGTTTCAATAGCTTCGTTCAGGGCTTCCCGGGCTGACTCGATCTCATTCCTGGCCGAGCGTATGGCAAACTCTTTTTGCAGCTCCAGGTCTTTCTTTTCAATCTTCGCAATCTGGACATCGGTGCTGCGCTGAAATCCCTGAAAGATGGGTACGTCGAGGGTGAGCCCAAAACTTTGCGTACGCACCCGGTTCATATCATTGCCGAAAAATGTTGGAGCACCCGGTTCCTGGGCCTGATAGTTTAAATTATAATTGGCCGAAAGCGTGGGCAGGAAGCGGGCCTTAATTGATTTGATTTCCTTCTTTTTTAACCTGTTCTGCTGCTCAATAACGCGAATATCACCGCGCAGATCTGTGGCGACATTCATTAGTTTTTTCTCTTTTTCAAAAGAGTAGGGGGTCATTCCGTTGACCTGTTTGATGTCTTGGTTTACTCCGGCTGCTGCAGCCCGGTTTAATATTTCATAAGAGCCAAGGTTGCCTTTAATCGTCAATGGTATATTAATTGGCAGACCCATTACAAGCTTGAGCTGACGATAAGCTTCTTTTACACCATACGCCGCTTGAGTGAGCTGCGGCTCCTGGTTGCTGAGCTGCACTTCAACCTGCAGCACGGCATAGCGGTCGATCAGTCCGGCGTCTTCACGTGCCTGGTTCTCTTTAAGGTTTTCGCGTAGTCGCTTCACACTTTCTTGCTGTAACCTCAGCTGTTCTTTGGCGACAAGTACGTTGTAATAGGCCAGCCGTGTTTCCGTAACAATATTCTGGGTAGTGGCCCGCAGGTTTTCGGCCTGTACAGTTTTAAATAGTTTTGAACTGTTCACACCGACAAATGCTTCCCCGCGGAACAGCGTTTGGCTAACCGATAACCCTGCATTCCAGTTATTATCTTCACCTGCCTGAATGGCCTGAAGGGGTGAGTCCGGGTCGGTCGGATCAGCCGGAAAGAAAAACACCGGAAGTTCAATATTACGGGTATAGGAAGCCGTTCCGCTTACCTCTGGCAATAATTCGCCCCATGCAGAACGCACTTGTTGATCTGCCGTTTTTAATGAGAGCAGAGAGCGTTTTATTTGGGTGTTATTGGCCATCGCAATCTGTATGGCCTGGGTTAAATTGATAGGGGCGGACCCAAAGCCGAGCGTATCTGTTACATTAGTCTTTTGTGCATTGGCAGAAGGACCAGCGGCAAGTATGAAAAAGAAACAACATGCAACAAAAACGCTGGTCTGTTTTGCCAGATCAAATTTCAAATTTAAAAACGAATACATTTTTATGGTTGAGATGTTATTAGGGATTCTGTCGGTTCGTTTTATCAGCCATTTCTTACGTTCAACAAAAGTTGATGTTTCAAAAAATGACCATTAGTCATATTTTTTCTGGCCTTTCTTTGTGGCCATGCCTTCACCAACCAGGTTCAGGAAGTTTTCAAACATTGAATCGGTATTGACTTCCATATCTTCAATCATTTTAAAATGGTGATCTGTTTGTCTCATGGTGTGGTTGATCATGGTGATGCCACGCGTGCTGGCCCAAATGATCACGGCAAGTTCTTTAGGGTTGTATGAACTCTTGATGGTACCATCTTGAATGCCGATTTGCAGGGCACGAACCATCAGGGCCATTGCCTCTTGTTTGTTGCCTTCACATATCTGGGCAATCTCGCTGTTTTGCAGATCTTCGGTATCTCTTAGTGAATCGTAGTGCAGGAAAGCATTGAAATACCCGGGGTTGTCCCGCACAAAGGTAAGATACGTTTCGCCCATCAGCCGGATGAGTTCGATTCCTGTATGGTCCCCGGAGAATATTTTAACCAGCTTTTGGTTCAGAATATTTGAGCCGCGCTTGGTTATGGCCATGTAAAGTTCGTTCTTGTTTTTAAAATAAAGGTAAAGCGTACCCTTGCTTAATTCGGCCTCTTTGGCAATTTCTGTCATTGTTGCCTGGTCGAGGCCTTTGGAAAAAATAATTTTTTCCGCAGCGTCAATGATCGTATCACGCCGCTGTCTTTTTTCTCGTTTTTTACGTTCTGTTGTTCCCATATTATGCTATAAAATGACTGTTGGTCAGTAAGTGACCAAAGGTAAGGATCAGGAGATTTCCGGTCAAGGGTTTTGTGCATGTTTTTTGTTTTGTTAATAGGTTCTTTACAAGAGTTTAATCGAGTTACTCTAAAATTTCCCGTACATTAAGGACTTCTTAATTTCTAATTTGAATTACCATCAGTCGGTGAAAAGGAAAACGGTTGTTGAAGGCTCGCTCTTCTTGGTTGCTATTATTTGGGCACTAAATTTCTCGATTATTAAAAACAGTCTTGTCGAAATTGATCCACTTAGCTTTAATGGCTTACGTTTTATTTTTGCCGCCGGGTTAATTTGGGGAGTGCTGCTTTGGCGAAAACAGCAATTTACTATTCCAAAGAAAGATTGGCTTCCGCTGCTGGGGATGGGGCTGCTTGGGAATCTTGTTTACCAGGGGCTATTTATTATCGGTATTGATTTTACGCTGTCAGCCAATGCGGCTGTTATGTTGGGGACGATTCCCGTTTGGGTAGCCGTTTTTTCACATTTCTTTAATATCGAGCGGATGAATATATATAAAACGCTGGGTGTAATTTGTGCTTTCGGGGGGATTGTGTTTATTATCGGCGGGGGCTCCAAAGCGTTTTCGCTGACCTCCGATACGTTTATTGGTGATGTTATTATTGTGCTTGCCGCCATGGTCTGGGGTGCGTTTACCATTCTGTCCAAACCTTTCTTGAGCCGGTATACACCTATCCAGTTTTCAGCGGTGATGTCATCTGTTGGTTGCGTCGTCCTTTTCTTTATTGGATTGCCCAGTATGCTTACGATTGATTGGAGCACCGTATCATATCCGGCATATGGCGGCATCATTTATAGCGGACTGTTAGCTATAGGACTGGCTTATGTCATCTGGAATTATGGGTTGCAGACAGTAGGGGCCGTGCATACCGCGACTTATCAAAATTTGGTTCCGGTACTTGGGCTTATTTTTGGCATTGTTCTGCTTGGTGAGCAATTGACCCTGGCACAATACTTCGGTTCGGCGCTGGTAATTGGCGGGATTGTCCTGTCGCGAAAGAAGACCAGGGAACCGATTCCGGTCGAAGCCGAATAGTTGTCAAATTCGGGTTCCGCCGCTGAGCAGGTACAGGATAGCCATGCGTACGGCTACGCCATTGGTAACCTGGCTGAGGATAATGGACCGGTCGCTGTCGGCTACTTCGCTTTCCATCTCTACTCCGCGGTTTACCGGTCCCGGATGCATCACCGTAAAATTGGGATACTTCTCGAGGTGTTTGCGGGTAATGCCGAATTTTTGATGATATTCCCTAATGCTTGGAAAAAGCTCGGTTCCTTCATCCTGCCGCTCCAGCTGAATGCGCAGCGCCATGGCGATATCACACCAGCCGAGTGTCTCCTCCAGGTCGTAGCTGACATCTACGCCAAGACTTTCCACATTAACCGGCATAAAGGTTTTGGGGCCGCATACGACTACATTGGCGCCCAGTTTTCGCAGTCCTATAATGTTGGAGCGAACGACCCGGCTGTGGGAAATATCACCGATGATGGCAATATTCTTACCCGCCAAATCAGGATAGAGTTGCTGCATGGTAAACATATCGAGCAAGGCCTGGGTGGGATGTTCGTGAGCACCATCACCGGCATTGATGATGGCAGCATCAACTACGCGCGTAAGGAAGTGTGGCACTCCCGGGCTTTCATGTCGGACTACAACCATATCGATTTTCATGGAGCTGATATTCTGAATCGTATCCTTTAGTGATTCGCCTTTTTTAACGCTGGAGCTGCTGGTCGAAAAGTTAACGACATCGGCACCCATGCGCTTTTGAGCCAGCTCAAATGACAGTCTGGTTCGCGTGCTATTTTCATAAAAGAGATTTACAATGGTTTTGTCGCGCAGAGTAGGAACTTTAGGGACGGGACGATCTAAGATTTCCCGAAAGTTTTTGGCCTGTTCAAGCACATAGCGGATGTCATCTGCGGTGTAGTCGGCCAGACCCAGCAGGTGCTTGTGAGAAAATTTGTAACTGTTTTTCGGTTGTTCAGCCATAGTTATGATTCTTCCTGGTTTTGTTGAACAACATATACGGCGTCTTCATCATCCAGCTCTTTTACTTTTACCCGAACCTCTTCTTTTACATGAGTAGGTAATTTGGTGCCTATGTAATCGGCGGCAATCGGCAGTTCACGGTGTCCGCGGTCCACCATGCAGCAAAATTTGATGGTGGCCGGGCGTCCGTAGCTCATCAGGGCATCCATGGCTGAGCGAACCGTACGACCGGTGTAAAGTACATCATCAACAAGGACGATGTCTTTTTCGTATAGATCAAAGGGAATTTCGGTGATTTGTACATCGGGCATTTTCAGCCGGCTTCGAAAATCATCGCGGTAAAAAGTGACGTCCAGCACGCCAAAATCGATATCGTAGCCGAATTCATCTTTTATCAGTTCGCAAATGCGCCGGCCCATGTGTACACCCCGTGTTTGCATACCTATGACTGCAAGCGAGCCGGGATTGTCGTGCGGTTCTAAAAACTGGTGGGCAAATCGCCGATAGGTGCGATCGAGATCTTCCGCCGACATTATTTTAGCTTTCTTCAAAAGCAGTATGTTTAGGCATTATTCTTCAGCCCTGAATTTAGGTAATCCACAGGTTGAACTCAATACTTGATAGGTTATTGGTGAAGATGATTTAAGAAAACGGAAGCTACGTACGATATTAGAATAAATTGATCATAAGAATTATTGTATGAGTTCTTCTTTTGCTAATCCAGATACTACCGTATAGGCTATTAGTAAAGGTCTAATTTATCTTTTAACGGATAGGATTGTATTTTAGATGATATTAAAAGCTCAAATAACTTCTAAAAAATTATGGCCCTGTCAGCGAATAAAATTAACCAGTACCGTAAACTTTTGAGCTTCATCCTCAAGTACTGGAATAGTAATCTTGTTAAAGGTGTTACTTCCACGGCGTTGGGTGATAATACGGAAATCTCTTCGCAGCAATATAGCCAGTCTCCGGATGAACTTGTTCAGGATCTGGAAGAAATGGGTCCCACATATATTAAACTGGGGCAATTACTATCAACCCGCCCCGACCTGTTGCCTAAAGCCTATCTGGAAGCCCTGGCAACACTTCAGGATAGCGCCGAGCCTATTTCCTACGAAGAAGTTTGCACGATTATTGAGGATGAAATCCATACGCGTATTTCTCACGCATTCCAGGAGTTTGATGAAAAACCGCTTGCCAGCGCATCTATTGGTCAGGTACACAGGGCTACCCTGCGTTCGGGGATGAAGGTGGCCGTTAAAATACAGCGGCCTGGCATACAGGAAAAGATTTGGCAGGATCTTGACACACTGAGAGAAATGGCTGAATGGGCGGTTAATCATACATCAACGGCTCGGAAATATGCACTTGATGAAGTTATGGAAGACCTGCGAAGAATTTTGCTAAATGAGCTGAACTATACCAAAGAAGCTCAAAACCTGATACGCCTGGGAAAAAATCTGGATAGGTTTGACCGATTGATTGTGCCGGCTCCGGTGATGGATTATTCTACCGAAAATATGCTTACGATGGAGTTTATTGAAGGGCAGAAAGTGGTTGACCTTTCGCCGGTGAAACAAGTGGAAATTGATTGCACTCCCCTGGTTGATGAGCTGGTGGAGGCGTACCTGCAGCAGATTATTGAGGATGGATTTGTACATGCTGATCCACATCCGGGGAATATCCACTTCACAAAGACGCATAAAATTGCCCTTCTTGACTTGGGTATGGTTGCTCAAATTTCGTCCACAAATAAAGACTTTATCTTACTGTTGATGTTGGCTATAAGTAATGACGATGGAGAAAAAGCAGCCGATATACTAATCGAAATGGGTCGCATACAGGATGAACACAATACAGAAAAATTTAGAAAAGACATTCATCAACTGGTGATGGAAAGCAAAAATACCAAAGCCAAAGAGATGAAGACGGGCCAGATGCTTATTCAAATGAACAAGTCGGCAGCCCATAATGGAATTATTCTGCCGGTAGATATAAATATTTTGGGTAAGGTGTTGCTTAATTTGGATCAAATAATTGCTGTTTTGGCTCCTGATTTCGATTTGAGAGATGCCATTAAGAAACACATTCAGCAATTGATGCAATCAAAAATGTTGGATGAGCTAAAACCCGGCAGTATTCTTTCCACAGCTTTGGAAACTAAAAAAATGGCTGAGGCTATGCCGGGTCGCATTAATAAATTTACCGAGCAACTGGCGAATAATGAATTTACCCTTAAAATTGACGCTATTGACGAGAAGCGATTAACTGACGGTTTTCAGAAAGTAGCGAATCGGATTACGCTGGGATTAATTATAGCCGCGATGATTATGGGAGCCGCTATGTTGATGAGCGTACCCACGAACTTTACAATCCTGGGGTACCCGGGTCTTGCCATAATATTTTTTCTTTTTGCTGCTCTCGGGGGCATCGGGCTTACCTATTATATTATCTTTAAAGATGAAGATTTTAAATAAATGTCAATACCTTTTTAAGATGACCAGCTATGAAAAAATTGGTATCTTAAGCGATTCTTAATAACGCTTAACTAAGTTTTTTTACAGTGATTCAACGAATTCAGTCGGTATACCTGTTTTTAGCTTTTATTTTGGACGGCACTATTTTCTTTAATGCCTTACACGCTCACGCTATGAACGATCCCCAGGCGTGGGTCGGTATTGGGTTTACAGCCATACTTATAATAGCCGGACTATTTTCGCTTATATGCATATTTCTTTACAATAACCGAAGCAACCAGATTACATGGACGGGTATTGCAGTTGCTCTTCAAACCATTGCGTTTGGCTATGGCATTGGCATATTAATTTCGCTGGGAGGATTCGGGATGTTCCTCTGGGATGAAGCGATTGGTGCCGGTATTTTATTGATTGCCCTAATTGCGGTTTCTATGGCACGCAAGAAGATTAAAGACGATGAAGAACTGGTTCGGTCGATGGATCGGATTCGATAGCAGCAAATCATAATGTTTCACCTCCTGATTTGAAAGGATGGACCAGCAGTTTAACCGGGTAAATGTATATGGGGCGTTGGCGGCCGGGTTGATTGCTTTCGGTTTTGCCCCGATTCTGGTACGCTTTGCCATAGATACATCACCTGTCGTTTTGGTAACCTATCGCACAGTTTTTGCCGCTCTTTTTTTACTGCCCTACTGGTGGATAAAACGCGATCCGGTCGCACATCGAACCATTCCACGCGTGGAATGGTTTCAGATTGTATTAGCGGGGATTTGTCTGGGGCTGCACTTCACCTGTTGGATTGCATCACTCTATTACACTTCGGTAGCGTCGGCATCGGTGTTGGTTACCGTTCACCCGATACTGGTCATTTTGGTAGAGCGATTTCTATTTAAACGCAGTTTTGCAGCATCAACCTGGCTCGGAGTGGTGATGGCATTTTCTGGTTCCGTGCTGCTGGGCATTTCTGATAGCCAGATTACCCAGTCATTTGCTGACCCGCTTTTTGGAAATTTCCTTGCATTTTCAGCGGCGGCAATTTTTGTAATTTATCTTTTTATCGGCCGAAAAATACGCCAAAAGCGCGAATGGATTGATTATGTATTCCCGGTCTACGCTGTTGCAGCTGCCACATGTCTTGTACTTGTTTTGATGATGGGCCAATCATTACTGGATATATCAATTATTGGGGTACTGGTCGGCGCCGGACTTGCCTTCGGCCCGCAGATTTTGGGTCATGGTTCCATGAATTACGCAGTGAAGTTTATATCACCAACACTACTCTCTACTCTCATTTTGATTGAGCCGCTGCTCGCTTCAGTTCTGGCGTTCTTTATATTTGCTGAGCTCCCCCCGATCTACTCAATACTGGCGATGGTAATAATTATGGCAGGTATTGCATTGACATGGAAGCGTAAAAAAGCAGTTCCTCAATCCTGATTGTTAAAGTTTCTAAATTATAGGCTTTCTGGTTTAGAACTTGGCCTCTTCTTCAACATATTCAGGTAATAATTTCATATCGCATGAATATGGTATTTTTTGGTTGATGAATAATAGTTAAATCATTTCAATTAAAATCGAGATATCATTATCACATAAATGGGTCACAAAAAATTAATCACCTGGGTTTTATTTTCACTTCTTTTAACTCCGTTTTTATTACATGCACAGACGGTTACCGTTACGGATGAATCTACTCTGCAGCCGGTCGAAGATGTCTACATTTATAATACACAGAAAAGCAAGACGGCCGTAACAAACGCAAAAGGCCAGGCAGATATTAGCCGGTTTGCATCCAGTGATACGCTCATATTTCAGCATCCTTCGTTTAAGCAATTGGTGCGAACCGCAGGACAGCTCGAACAGCAGGGTTTCGAGGTAAAGCTGACAGAGCGTACGGTTATGCTGGATGAAATATTTGTATCAGCAAGCAAGCGGGAGCAGGATCAAACAGAGATCCCGCGAAAAATTACGCAAATTCAAACAGAAGAAGTAGCATTTACTAATCCACAGACAGCGGCCGATCTGCTCCAGGCTTCGGGTGAAGTATTTGTGCAAAAAAGCCAGCTTGGCGGCGGTAGCCCCATGATTCG
>JAFGWN010000100.1 GCA_016937115.1 Balneolaceae bacterium
AATGCATCGGGGAGTACTTCCTTAATTTTAAGTTCAACCCCTTCGGCATCTTCTACCATGGTTTTGTCTACCTGCGACTTCACAAAGTTAAGCCCAACCATAATAGTAGCAAGCTCTTTTGTAGTAAACATTAAGGGCGGAATCGAATAACCCTGCATGATACCATAGCCTTTATACTCATCCCAGGTAACCGGCACATTAAGCTCGGAAAGGGCGTTAAAGTCACGAAAAACGGTGCGGCGGCTAATATTGAATTTTTCTGCTATATCATTGACTGTCAATCGTTTAGAGGATTGTTGGAGCATTAAAATAAGCTTTAGCCTGCGTTCGGAACTATTCATACGCTGTAAAAATAAGTTTTTAGACTGTCGGGGATGTCTATTAGAATATAGGTGATTACAGAGAGTTTCGCAGAGATTTGATTTGCAATGAACCCGTGTTTTTGAGTGCTTGTTTTGAGAACCTCCGCGGTAAAATTATCGGGAAAGGATAACCAGGGCCTTATCTTTATAGAAATTATTTTGGGTGTTCTGGGAGAGGTCATAAACCGAAATAGATAGCGAATGGTCAATCCCATCAAGCTCATCCTTAAAGTTGATCCCTTTATAAAAAACCATTTCAGTCCACGGCAGATGCTCGGTCATTTGATAAAGAACATCAATTTTAAACGCATGTTTGGAAATCAAAAGAAAGGGCGTGTCAATGCTAAGATCGCCAATGGATTTGTCAGCAGTATGAATATTGCCAAGCGATAATTTTTTCGCTATCTGCTTTACTGCCAACACTTTTTTTGAAACGATATCATTAAGCAAGAAATTTTTCTGAGGGTTTATAATTGAAAGGGGAATGCCTGGAAGCCCGCCGCCCGTTCCCGCATCAACAACAACTTCCGATTTTGCAAAACATTCAAACGTATGTAAAAGCAGTGAATGCTTGATGTGTTCGGCAATTGTTTCACGTGGAACATCGCGGCTTACAAGATTAATTCGCTCGTTCCACCAAAAAAGTTGATCTACATAGGCTTCAAAATGGGATCGGGATTCATTGTAAAGGGCGGCAACTGCATCAAATGTTTCACGTGGAACAGGGTATTGATTAATAGTATGTTTCACGTGAAACGAGCTTTAATTCTTTAGATATACCATCAGGACGGCGACATCGCTGGGGGAGACACCGCTAATTCGGCTTGCCTGTCCGATTGTTTCCGGGCGAATATGGTCGAGTTTCTGTTTGCCTTCCGAAGACAAGCTGTTAATTTTGTCAAAATTGAGGGTTTCGGGTATTGTCATATCTTCTTTCTCCCGCATTTCTTCGACCATGTCAAACTCTTTTTCGATGTAGCCGGCGTACTTCACCTGTATCTCAACCTGTTCAAATACGTTGTCGTCGCTCGTTATCTTTTTCGCTTTTTGTTTTAACTCAGTGTCGGCATCAAAAAGATCATAAATTGATATTTGCGGCCGGGGAACCAGGGATTTGGCTTTTACCGGTTGCGAAAGGACGGTTGTTCCCTGCTCTTTAAGCATGGGATCCATTTTCTCGGGATAAACGGTGTAATCGGCGATAAGGTCATGTACTTTATCAATGGCTTTTTTCTTTTGCAGGAGCTTTTGGTAGCGTTCATCAGAAGCAAGGCCAATTTTGTGTCCCAATTCTGTAAGGCGTAAGTCGGCATTATCTTGTCGCAGGAGAATGCGATGTTCGGCCCGGGAGGTAAACATGCGGTACGGTTCTTCGGTTCCCTTGGTGATCAGATCATCAATAAGTACACCAATATAGCCCTCGGAGCGTTTTAGGATGAATGGTTCTTCATCCTGAACAAAACGAGCGGCATTAATCCCGGCCATAAGTCCCTGGCAGCCGGCTTCTTCGTAACCGGTAGTGCCGTTTATCTGTCCCGCAAAAAATAATCCGGCAACTGTTTTAGTCTCCATGCTGCGCTTAATCTGATAGGGCGGGAAGTAATCATATTCTATGGCATACCCGGGACGCAGCATTATGACGTCTTCGAAACCGGGAATGGTTTGAAGTGCTTTAAACTGCACATCTTCGGGTAAAGAGGTTGAAAACCCATTGAGATACATCTCATAGGTATTCCAACCTTCCGGCTCCAGGAATAATTGATGTTCATCCTTGTCGGCAAAGCGGTCTATCTTATCTTCGATACTTGGGCAATAGCGCGGGCCAACCGATTGAATTCGGCCATTGAACATAGGGCTGCGGTCAAAACCGGAGCGCAGTACGTCGTGTACCGCTTTGTTGGTATATCCGATCCAGCAAGTGAGCTGCTCTTGCTGTGAGGGAAGTGACTCGGTCGTGAATGAGAACGGCTGCGGATCTTCGTCGCCATATTGAATTTCAAGCTTATCGTAGTTAATGGAGCGCCCGTCAATTCGGGGCGGCGTGCCGGTTTTCAGGCGGCCGACTTCAAACCCGAGCTTTTCAAGGGCTGCAGAAATTCCAACGGAAGCACGTTCGCCCGATCGTCCGCCACCATACTGGCTTTCGCCAATATGAATAAGTCCATTTCCAAAAGTACCCGTTGTTAGTATAACTGATTGCGCGCGAAAGGTTTGACCGGTTTGAGTGCGTACGCCGGTCACACGTTCTCCCCTATCGTCTGTTATTACATCAACAACATTATCCTGGCGAAAATGCAGGTTCTCTTTCTTTTCCAGCTGTTCGCGCATCTTTTGGGAATAGAGGGCGCGATCACTCTGGCAGCGCGGGCTCCACATAGCCGGGCCCTTGCTGGTATTGAGCATGCGAAACTGCACGCCGCTTTCATCGGCTACTATGCCGGAAAGTCCGCCAAGGGCATCAATCTCCCGAACAAGCTGGCCTTTGGCTACGCCGCCCATAGCGGGATTACACGACATTTTTGCGACGGCATCGAGGTTCATGGTGATGAGAAGTGTTTGGGCTCCCATCTCTGCGGCAGCCCCTGCGGCTTCGCTGCCGGCATGGCCTGCACCTACCACAATGACATCATATGTTGGGTAAATAGACTGCATCGCTGTCTAAGTTATTGTTTTTACTGATCTTAATTCAAAATATGTAATGCTTTTCAGATAAACTTTAAGATAAGGGTTTTGTGGCAAAAAATATAGCTGGGGGTTACATAGCCCAAATAAAAGAAGGCCCCGGAGCCCGAAGGTTTTTGAGGCAAAAAGGAAGCCTTAATTACTGGATAGCTTGCCACTGTTTTTTAGTCATCATTACCACGTGGATTTCTCCTTCTTTAATGTCATCGGGATTAATCAATCCGGCTGTTTCAAGTTCTTCCATATTGGCAGAAACGTCGGCCGGTTCCAGGGAGTAGGCAGCTCCGGAAGCTACATCAACCACAACCCCCAGAAGTGAAAAGGAGAACAGGTTCCCGAGAATCGTAGTGGCTGCGTCAAACTTTTTGTTCACTTCCAGCTTTACCTCTTCATACCCCTCTTTTTTAAATGTAAGCACATAATTATTATCGCGGGCCAGGGTTAGGGTTGAAGGCGTTTGCCCTTTGTCGATTCCGTTAAAGAAAAGAACAAAATCCACTCATTTGGATTTGGCGATTGAAGGGGCCAGATTTAAAGATAACTGAAAATAAAAAAGCCCGGAACCGACGAATGTCCGTTCCGGGCAGGAGAAAACGAAAGTAAAAGGGTGAAGGATTATTCCGGGCTGCTGATACTGCGCAGCGTTTCAGCCAGCTTCTGCGCTTTCTTGTTGCTTGATGCTTCTCCTTCGACATCATCAGCCAGCGTTCGAAGCATATCAGATCGGTCGCCGCCGGATGCTGCTTCTGCCTGGTTGAGGCGTGCACGTACGTCGGCCACCATTCCATCAGACATGGTATCGTTGCGATCCAGCTGATCGATGTAAGCGCGTGCCAGCGCAAAGGTGGCAGGCCAACTGTAGTGCGGTTGATCCTGCGGGTTGAGCTGCTCAAAGACTACCGTATTGGCTGCATCAATCTCGTTTTGTGTGAGATATGGATTTGCTTCAAGTTCGAAGATATCGAGCCCGCGGGCAATCTCAGAGCTCACAATCACGCCGTTGTACCAATATACCGACCAACTTCCGCCCATCTGCATCTGGCCGGCTTGTACCGGCCCCCGGTCATGAAACGCAATTTCAACCGGATTCTCGGGATCGGTCCAGTCGAAAATGGAGATACCGCCCTGGTACCACGACTGCACCATGATGTCGCGTCCGGGAATTGGAATCAGCGAGCCGTTATGCGCTACACAGTTTTCGGCCGAGGTTTGCGCCGCCGAGATCTTGTAATAGCTTTCGAAGTTCATCTGGTTATCATCGTCGATGGTGAAGATGGCGTTAGCGCCCCACTCCATCGGGTCTTTCTCGCGACACTTGGGCTGGCCGCCGCCGCCCCACTCATCGGTAAAGAGTATCTTATTGCCGTCATTGCTGAAGGTGGCCGAGTGCCAGTAGGAGAAGTTGGAATCGGCGACTGCCGCAATACGCGTGGGTTGGGTTGGATCAGAGATGTCGAGCAGCAAGCCGTAGCCTTCGCATGCACCGCCGGCCAAGCCAATCGCCGGGTAGAGCGTAATATCGTGGCACTGGTTTGGCCCGCGCTGTACTTCATCTTCATCCTCTTCGCCATCGTCTCCGACCATCTCAGCAATCATCGCGGGAAGGTCTTCACGAAGTGAAGCGCTGTCGGCAGCAGTGGGATTTTCTACACCGCGCTGTGCAAACAGCCGTTCAACAAACCCATCGGACAGAACACGAGGCGTACCCCATATCTCGACAACGAATTTGCCCTGGGCTTTCGCCTCTTCGATACGTTCTTTATCGGCCTCAGAAAGCCCGTGCGTAGGCGCTTCTGTGAGTCCCTCAAAAATACGAGGTGAGCTTACAATTTTTGCAGCACTCGGATTATCCAGCGGCACTTCGATAACCTCTATGCGAAAGAGGGCCGAGTTGGGATCTTCCGAAGGAAGGGCACTTGAGCACCCGGGCAGCTCTTCTTCGGGACGAACCGGGGCAGAACCGGACACGTAGACGTAGATGCTTTCCGGGTCATTACCTTCTGTTAACAGCGAATGCGTGTGTGAACCGCGACAGGTCTGCACGTTGGCGATATATTCCGGGTTATTGATGTCGCTGATGTCGAAAATACGGATACCGCGCAGCCGCTCTTCACTTACTTGCTTGTCAACTCCTTCGGTACCGCAGTCGAGCCGGCCGCCGAGCCCTTCGCCCGAAACGAACAGCAGGTTGTTGTATACCGATACATCACTCTGTGATGCGGGGCACAGGTAATTCTTCACCATTTTAGGGTTCGACGGATCGGAGATATCCCAGAAGATCACCCCGTTGTAGTTCCCCTGGATAGCGTAATCGCCTTTAAAAGCCAGATCTGAGTTGGTTACGCCGACAAAATCTTCCGGCGGCTGCTTGGATGCCAGCTTGTTCAGATTCCAGGTCGCTTCACCGGCATCGAACAGGCCCGCTTCCAGTCCCTCGCGTGGATCGGGATTCGGATGCTGGATCTGCGACAGCGGCTTGGGTTCTATTTGCGGTTGGCTGTCCTGCGCCTGCTGCATCGATGAAGATGATGAAGAACAGGCGTAGGCTACAAAGGCGATCACCAGCAGTGATAAGAGTTTATGGTAATGTGGTTTCAGTGGTTTCATATGATTACTGTTGAGTTTGTATTGGCTGTGTAAAATAGGTTATAACGGGCGCCGGGATATTGTGGTTATTTGTGGTCATGATTCTGCGATTCCCGCCCCTGCACTTCACCGGCATCCGAAATATCGGCCGGCGGCAGTGCGTCGAGCATGCGTTGCATGCGTGCGATCTCGGTCTGCTGGTCGGCGTTGATGCCCGACGCGAGTTTAAAGGCGGCCTCTTCCTGGGCGGCTCCGCCCGTTTCAAGGAGCTGGTCCACCATGAGGACAGCTCCCCTGTGGTGCCCGATCATGTATTTCAGAAAGAGATGGTCAAAACGGTTGCCCTCGGCGGCCTTCAGCTGTTCGAGCTGCTCTTGGCTCAGCATACCGGCCATGTCCATCTTGCCGGAAAGCATCCCGTTGACCCAGAGGTTGATGCCCTCCATCTTAAGCTCGGGGACGTTCTCGCCGCGTTCGCGCAGCCAGCGGCTCATTGATTTAATTTCATCGGTCTGACCGTTGATGATCCGCCGCGCCAGAATTTTCAACTGCTCGCTGGAGGCCCGGGAGGGCACCAGCCTGGACATCACCAGCGCCTGGGCGTGGTGGCCGATCATTTTACTCATAAATTTGACGTCGGCCTCGGTATAATCCATCTTGGCACTGTTAACGCGCGACCAGTAGAGTTCTTCTTTATCCGATTGCTCGTCATTAGATTGATTGTCGGTCATCTCGGAGGTGCTGCTGCAGGCGCCGAACACGGTAACCAGCAGGATGATGAGAAGTGCTGCCAGCGGCTGTCGGTTGAAATGGGTATATATCACAGGAAAGTAAATTTTATAGGTATAGGAAATATGTTTGTGAATACGAATGGATATAATAACAGCAAGCGATGAAAAAAGCACATATAAAATTTACTGCCCCTCCGATTTTATGTAAAAAGTTATTGGGGACGTGTTATCGCTATTCAATACCAATGGCATCAATCT
>JAFGWN010000101.1 GCA_016937115.1 Balneolaceae bacterium
AAAAAATGTAAAATGACGTTGCAGGATAGAATAACCGTTCATTTAATCGGAGGTACAACATGCAGGATTTATCGAAAAATTACGTCATTCTTATACTATTTATTACAACCTTAACCGTTGTTCCGCTGGCCGGGCAGGCCCAAAATATCTGGGTTGAGGAACCAGAAGGTGAAACAGAAGTCGGCCTCGATTTCCGCATTCCTTCTTTTAATGGATTCAACGTTGATGGGGTTGCTTTTGCCAATTATTTCTACTCAAATATTGCATTAGGACGAAAAACGACACTTCAACTTGATCTTCCGATTTCGCACTTTAGCAATGGCGGTAGGGAATCTAATTTTGGCGTTGGCAATCCGTATGTTGGCCTTCAATTCGGTGCGCCAAATGCATCCACCAAATTTGATTTAGGTGTACGCCTGCCTCTGCAAAATGAATTTGAACTTGCTCATACTGCCGGTTTCATAACTGAAAATTATACACGCGGCGCGTTTATTCCCGATGCCACGTCTCTCATATCCAATATTCATTATCGATACAACAAACGTTCCGCCTTTGGTTTTCGAGTCGGCGGCGGTCCTGAGCTTGTAGCTGTAAAAGATGGTGATGCAGAACTATTTTTAAAGTCATATACACAACTTTTGTATAATATGGGGTATACCACTTTTGGTGGTGGATTAAACGGCCAATGGTTTGCAACAGCAGGTGGAGGCGATTTTTCCAGTCAGACAAATTTTAATCTCGGTCTTTTTGGCTCTCGCGATTTTGGCCAGGTTTCAAGCGGGGCTTATATGGAAGTTCCACTTGATAACGCTCAAATTAATTACATGATTGGTTTAAACCTATCATTTGAATTATAACATATAATACACTCATGACATCCCACTTTTCTTTTTCTGTTACATTCGGTTGGCTTTCACTTTTTATCCTCATAGGCGGATTAGTCAATCCCACGCAAGGCCAACTGCTGCAGGAAGAGTCCGATTTTACCAAAGCCGATACGCTCCGCGGCAGCATCACCCCGCAGCGTGCATGGTGGGATGTTACTTTTTACAACCTCCACACGAGCGTGCATCCGCAGGATTCAACGATTGAAGGACATAATACCATCCACTACCGCGTGACCGATACTCCAAAGCAAATGCAGGTTGACTTACAGCAGCCACTGCAAATCGATCGGATTGAACAAGACGGCAATCGATTGTCCTTTCAGCGGGTTGAAAACACCAATGCGTATTTTGTAAAAATGCCGGAAAACCTGAAACAGGATTCGGTGTATGCCGCCACGGTTTACTATCATGGTAAACCCAAAGTAGCAGAAAACCCGCCGTGGGATGGCGGCTTTATCTGGCGCGAAGATAGCCTCGGCAACCACTGGATTGCCACCGCAAACCAGGGACTCGGCGCCAGCGTCTGGTGGCCCAATAAAGATCATCAGTCGGATGAACCCGACAGCATGGCCATCAATATTACCGTGCCCGAACCGATAGTTAATGTCTCGAACGGACAGTTGCGCCGAAGTATCCGTAATTACGATGGTACGATTACATGGTCGTGGTTCGTATCCAACCCCATCAACAACTATAACATAGCAGTAAATGCAGGCAACTACGTGAATTTCACTGATGTATTTGACGGCAAAAAAGGACCGCTCGAGCTAAGCTATTGGGTGCTGGAACAAAATCTCGAAAAAGCTCGCGACCAGTTTAAGCAGGTGAAACCCATGCTACGCTGTTTTGAGAATTGGTTCGGCCCCTATCCTTTTTATGAGGACAGTTTTAAGCTGGTAGAAACCCCGCACCTGGGTATGGAGCACCAGAGCGCCGTGGCCTATGGCAACGGGTTCCAGAATGGGTACAAAGGCACGGATCTTTCGGGCAGTGGTTGGGGCCTCAAGTTCGATTTCATCATCATCCATGAAGCCGCACACGAATGGTGGGGCAACAACATCACCACAAACGACATCGCCGATATGTGGGTGCATGAGGGATTTACAAGCTATGCCGAAAATATTTACGTAGAGTGCCGGTTTGGAAAAGAAGCCGGAGCCGAATACGCACGCGGATTGCGCCAAAATATCCAGAATGACCGGCCCATCATTGGTAAATATGGCGTAAATAATGAGGGCTCGGGCGACATGTATTACAAGGGAAATAACATGCTGCACACTATCCGGCAGATTGTTGCCAACGATTCCACCTGGAAATCAATTTTACGTGGATTGCAGAAAGACTTTTACCATGAAACAGTGACTTCCAAACAGGTTGAAAATTACATCAACAAGCGGGTTGATTATGATCTTTCTCCCGTCTTTGACCAATACCTGCGGCATGCCGATATCCCTGTACTGCAGTACTATATAGCCAAAGATAACATACTCTATTATCGCTGGAAAGCTAATGTACAAAACTTTAATATGCCCGTTGACGTGCAGCTGAGCGATCATAAATTTTCACGCATCCAGCCGGTCACAGATGAATGGCGAAAAGCCCGGCTGCGGCTCTCTGATAGATCAACCTTTGGTCCTGAACGCAATTATTATATTAAAACGGATTCATTCGTAACGATGCCATCAATTAAATAAATCATACCACAAAAAATTTATAGAATTACTCTTGTTCCATTCCAAAATATACTTTAGGTTCAAGGCAGAAATTAAATTTCTATTTATGAAAACCATTTTAAACTATAGCACTCCTTGTTGTATGTGTATGAAAATTTCATACGCAAGGGGCTGATGTGTTTCATAAATAGATTTTCAAAAGCCCTTTGGTTTTCTCCGGAGGGCTTTTTTAGTAAAAAGTATTAATCGTTCTTTAAAAATTTAAGAGCACTCTTATCGAGAAAGGCAGAGGGATCAGGCCCTGTGACGCCTTAGCAACCGTCCGCACATAAACGCATGTGCGGAAAGGTGCTACATCCTGCTCCCGCACATATACCATGTGCCGGGGGAAAGATAAGCAGCAACGCTTTTTGATATACAGATCAAAAGCCTCTTCTGAAATCTTTCCCCCGCGGGAGGATTTCGGAAGGGGCTTTTTTATTTAGAATAAAAATCAAAACCATGAAATCAACATTCAATAACTGGTACGATAAAAAAATGCGGGCAACCGAAGAACTTTCAGCAGAAACAGATCTTGCGGAAGAACTGCTCAGTAAAATTTCCACCATCGCCATCGTGGGGCTTTCCCGCAGCTTTCATAAAGACAGCCAGTTTGTGGGCCGTTACCTTCAAAAGGCAGGCTATACCATCGTGCCGGTCAACCCGGGCGCTGATGAAATCCTGGGCGAAACCGCTTGGCCCGACCTGGAATCCATCCCGTTTGAGGTAGACGCCGTAGATGTATTTCTGCCACCCAGGCTTATCCCGCAAGCGGTTAACCAGGCAATTGCTATTCAACCGGAAGCCATTTGGCTGCAGCTGGGCACTGGCAAAAATCCGGACGGAAAGACCAAGGCCGGGCAAGCCGGAATCCCGCTATTCGAAAATCGCTGTATCAAAGTTGATCATCAGTTTTTGATAAGACCCAAGCACCCCAATAACAATTAATAATTATCCAATAACCGCAACCTAATAACTAAATCACTATGAGTATCGACGAACTAAACCGCTCGCTTAAATTTGAAACACTCCAGCTCCACGCGGGGCAAGACCCCGATCCGGCTACCGGATCGCGCGCCGTGCCGATCTATCAAACCACTTCGTATGAGTTTGACGACACCGAGCACGCTGCCACCCTCTTTGCTCTCAAAGAGTTTGGAAACATTTACACCCGCATTATGAATCCGACGACCGATGTGTTCGAAAAACGCATTGCCGCGCTCGAAGGAGGAGCAGCTGCCGTGGGCACATCTTCGGGCCAGTCGGCGCAATTCATGACTATTGCCACCATTGCCCAGGCCGGCGATAATATCGTTTCCACCAGTTTCCTGTACGGTGGAACGTATAACCAGTTTAAGGTTACGCTGCCGCGACTGGGCATCGATGTGAATTTCGTAGAAGACGACAAGGTTGAATCATACGATGCCGCTATCGATGAAAATACGAAGGCCATTTATGTTGAATCGATTGGTAATCCACGCGGTAATGTGCCAGACTTTGAAGGGCTAAGTGAACTGGCGGACAAGCACGGTATTCCGCTGATTGTTGACAACACCTTCGGAGCAGGCGGTTCCATCTGCCAGCCGATCAAGCACGGGGCCAATATCGTGACGGCTTCAGCTACAAAATGGATCGGCGGACACGGCACCAGCATCGGCGGTGTAATTGTTGATGCTGGCAACTTCAACTGGGGCAACGGCAACTTCCCGCTGTTTACCGAGCCTTCACCGGCCTACCACGGGCTCAACTTCTGGGAAACGTTCGGCCCGGACGGCCCCTTCGGAAACATTGCGTTTGCCATTCGTGCACGGGTTGAAGCACTTCGTGATTTCGGATCGGCGCCGTCGCCGTTCAACAGCTTCCTGCTGCTGCAGGGGCTTGAAACGCTGTCGCTGCGTACCGAACGCCACTGCGAAAATGCATTGAAGCTCGCTGAATGGTTACAGGATCAAGAGATCGTATCGTGGGTGAATTACACCGGCTTACCTGATCATCCCTACCACGAGCGCGCCAAGAAATATCTCAACGACGGCAAATTTGGAGCCGTACTTACATTCGGTGTTAAAGGCGGATTTGAACCGGCACGCAAATTTATTGAAAACGTGGAACTTGCCAGCCATCTGGCCAACGTGGGCGATGCCAAAACGCTGGTCATTCATCCCTCATCTACTACGCACCAACAGCTTGCTCCCGAAGAGCAGAAAGCCAGCGGCGTGGAAGAAGACCTGATTCGCGTTGCGGTCGGCATCGAGCATATCGACGACATCATCGAAGATTTCAAAATTGCATTTGAACAGATTAAGGTACCGACGTAAACCATCGTTATGTCATCCCGAGAAGTCCCAGCCACGGATAGACGACGAGGGGTGACAATTAAAAATATAACACCAACGTAATGAGCAACAAACAGTCACATACGTTTACTCACCCGTTTATCACCGAAAGCGGGTTCAGCTTACCCGAGCCTACCATCGCCTATCAAACCTGGGGCACGCTGAATGATGCCCGCGATAACGCGGTGCTGGTATGCCATGCCCTCACAGGCAATACCGAAGCGGACAAGTGGTTTGGCGGACTCTTTGGCGACGGGAAGACGCTGGATCCCAACCGCCACTTCATCGTCTGTCCCAATGTGCTGGGCAGCTGCTACGGCACGACCGGGCCTACCAGCCCCAACCCTGACAAGGAAGAACCGTACCGAGCCGACTTTCCGCCGGTGAGCATACGCGATATGGTGCGGCTGCACCAACTGCTGCTGGATGAGCTCAACATTCCGGAGCTCGAATTTGTGATCGGCGGATCTCTCGGCGGGATGCAGGCGCTGGAGTTTACGGTAATGGATAAACGCGCCCGGGCTGCAATCTGTATCGGGATGGGCAAAGCGCATAGCCCCTGGGCCATCGGCATCAGCCACGCCCAGCGGCAGGCCATCCGCACGGACCATGACTGGAACGGTGGCTTTTATTCCGAGAAGCAGCCACCAGTGGCCGGGTTAGCTACGGCCCGCATGATTGCCATGACCAGCTACCGAAGCCCAACTGATTATGAACAAAAATTTGGCCGACGACTGCAAGATGATGACATCTGTTTTGAGGTAGAATCGTACCTCGATTACCAGGGACAAAAGCTGGCCCGGCGATTTGATGCAGTCTCTTACGTTCGGCTTACCCGGGCGATGGATTCGCATGATGTGGCACGCGGTCGTGGCAGCTACAAAGGCGTACTCGGCAGCGTTCCTACTCCCGTCCTTGTAGCCGGCATCAATTCCGATGTGCTCTATCCGCCAGATGAGCAAAAAGAACTGGCGGAGTTACTCGGTCAAGGAACCTATAGAGAGATAACATCACCCCACGGACACGATGCTTTTCTCATCGAATTCGGCCAAATGAACAAGCTCTTTATCGACTTTTTAACATCAACTAAACCAACAGAAAGCTAAACCATGTCATCTATTCACGTACTTAAATTCGGGGGCACATCCCTCAAAGACGCCCCATACATCCGGCAAGCGGTTGATATCGTCAAAACCCGCGCCGAAAACGTGCAACCGGTTGTTGTAGCCTCGGCTGTGGCGGGTGTTACCGATACACTTTTAATACTCGCTGAACAAGCTATTAAAAATCAAAAAAAATCCGCCCGTTTGGTAGAAGAACTCCAGACTTTTCATCAGGCCCTATTTCGCGAGCTTCTTCCCGATGAAACGGATGATTCATACAACGGATTAACAGCCCTTTTTGAAGAACTCAGGATTGTTGTAGAAAACCGGAGAGATCAAACGGAATCCCCTAAAGCCTGGCGCGACCACCTGCTTTCGTTCGGCGAACGCGCTTCGGTGCGCCTCCTTGAGGCCACCCTGCAGCACCACGGCATTCGGGCCCGTGCCTGGGATGCGCATCACTTTATAGAAACCGATCAAACCTTTGGTGAAGCCCAAGTATACGCTGATAAAACCCGGAAGAATATTCGTAATACAATTGATTTTGTTAACGGGGTGCCGATTATTACCGGTTTCATAGGTGCTACGAAATATCACGATATCACCACACTCGGACGTTCGGGCTCTGATTACACCGCCAGCCTCGTTGCCGATGCGCTTGAAGCCGATCATCTGGAAATATGGACCGATGTTGACGGCGTACTGACCGCCGATCCCGATATCATCCCTGAAGCACAACCTGTAGAAGCGCTGAATTTTGATGACATCGCCGAACTGGCCACGCATGGAATCGGGGTCATTCATTCTAAAACCATTGAGCCTATACGCAATCGCGACATCTCTGTGCAGGTGCGCAACAGTCATAATCTGCAGCATCCCGGCACGCGCATTCAACAGTCGATTACTTCTAATGGAAATTTCCGAAATGTTACCGTCAATGGACCTTTTACCTATCTGCAGGTAAACCAGCAGCATGCAGGCACGATTGAGACCATTCTTGAAAAGACATCAGGAGATAAGAGACTCGAATACCGGCATCTAAACCACAATGAACCGGCCCGGTTTCTGCTGGACCAAACGCTGTACGAAACGGCAAAAGATTCCATTGAGTATTGGTGTGACGAACAAAATATAGATATAGAAATCCGTGATGGAGTTTATGAACTGAAAAAATTCACCAACGACTTACAAAAAGATGATGCCGTAATCGAGCATCTCTTTCGCGTGCTCCGGGCCAAAAACATACGCGCGCTTTCGGTCCGACGTGATTTCAACCAGCGGTATATCACCCTGTTACTACCGAAAGAAGAAGCGCATGCCGTTGCATCCACGATTAACCGCGACTGGGTTCAAGAGCGGCCAACGCTTCCGGTATTTATTGCCGGCGTCGGAGCCGTTGGCGGCACACTTGTCGAGCAGATGGATACCTTAGATCACGCCGAATTTAACGTCTCGGTAATCGGCCGGTGCAACAGCAAGCGGGTGAAATGGCAGGATAAACCCAATCAAAGTCATCCTAAAAATTGGGATAATATCATCCGGCAACTAAAGGCATATCCTTCAACTTCCACTGTTTTTGTCGACGCTACCGGCAGTGAAGAAGTCGCGAAACTTTATCCCCAACTTTTTGCGTCCGGTATTCACGTTGTTACGCCGAGCAAACTGGCCAACACGCTGGATCAATTGTTTTATAATCAACTTCGCGAAGTCGCCGAATCAACCCGCGCATTATTCCGGTATGAAACAACCGTAGGGGCCGGCTTGCCGCTCATCTCTACCATTAATGATCTGCAACAATCCGGGGATACAATAACTGAAATATCGGGTGTTGTTTCCGGTACAATGACCTACCTTTTTGACCGGCTTGAGGACGGCACCCCTTTCAGCAAAGCCATCGTAGAAGCCCGAGACAAAGGCTATGCCGAGCCCGATCCGCGGGACGACCTTTCGGGTGAAGACGTGGCGCGCAAGTTCCTGACGCTGGCCCGTGAAATCGGCTGGAACATCGAGCGCGACGAGCTGCAGGTGCAATCGCTGATTCCCGAAGAACTGGCTTTTGTAGATGCCGATACTTTTTTAAAACGCTTACCCGAATTCGACGACTACTGGATTAAAAAGCTGGAGCGCGCCCGTAAAAACGGCGCCACGCTACGGTACGTCGGTCGCCTTGCAGCTAAAGAAGTCACCATTGGTGTGGAAGAAGTATCCCGGAAGTCGCCATTGGGGCACCTTAAAGGCACGGATAATTTTATTCGGATACACAGCAAACGCTATCGGGAGTCGCCCATCATCATCCAGGGGCCGGGCGCCGGGAAAGAGGTCACCGCTGCCGGTATATTATCCGATATCATTAAAGTAGCAAAGGCGACACTATAATGGCGAAACATACCTTTACCCCTGCCGTTGGATACAGGTAAAGTACAATTAAATCTATTGCTATGACCATTTCCTTCAACAGAGTACCAGGCATTCATCTGCTGGGGATCGCCATCATATGTTCAGTTTTTGCTTTCGGATGTAATACCACATCAACCGACAACAGCGGCCCCCGCTATTATGAGTTTACTTCCAGCAACAGCCACTCGGGGAGCTACAATTTTGTGGCCAAAACATCTGATCCCGCGGTAATTGATAAGGTTGAAGCACAACTTGAGTTGCCACAAGATCAGCGCGATATGCACATCAACGGCGAAATTCAGCGCGGTAATGCCGGCTACAATAATGATTGGAGCTGGCACTTTACCGAAGGGCAATGGGATTTGGCTGAGGTCTCAACTGAAGTCTGCGACGGCACGCCTCAGATGGTCGAAAATAATCTTGATTATTGGGTGGAAGATGTCGGACGATTCTGCCCGTTTTCATCTATCGTTCTTCGGGAAGTGAATCCTTCGTAATTTAATATATTAAACCTGTTCTTGTCACCCTGAGCTTGCTTCAGGATCAGTGTTTGGTTTTGGAATATCAGACCTTGAATGACAAGGCGGAAGATAATTTTGTTATTACTAAACAAATGCACTCACTTCGTATCGGCCTCCAATACTTCGGGAATGATAAATTCCCGCAGCAGCCGAAACACCGGCTCTTTGTATTCGCGTCGCTGGGTCGCTGTATTTAGTGATGATAATATCACCACCACGGCATCCAAATCGGGAATCAGAAATATATACTGTCCCCCGTAGCCCCAGGCAAAGTAAAC
>JAFGWN010000102.1 GCA_016937115.1 Balneolaceae bacterium
GATGGCTGAGCGGTCGAAAGCGCTCCCCTGCTAAGGGAGTATACCCTTTAACAGGGTATCGAGGGTTCGAATCCCTCTCTCTCCGCTCCAACAGGGATGCTTTGAAATAAGGCATCCCTTTTTTTTTAATAGGTTAAATACAAGTCTTGGAGTTATAAAAGTTACCATTTGTGATGTTGTCGCTTTTGACCGATTGCTGCACGTTTGCATCGGCATTTAAGGATTAAAACCCCTTCCCGTTTCGTTACTTTTCTCCGGTTGCCAATTGCAAGCCAATCCATGCCATAGGGATATAGGCAAATATAAGATCAACAGTTATAAACCAGGTGGGGGCCGGCAACATAAAAGCGTTGGCAATTCCTCCAATCAAAAAGAAGATCCCTACCGCCATGGCAAGGTTGGCCTTATGCGTCGCTGCAATTTTTGTTGCCAGAAAAGCGCCGAGGAGCGTACCGATAGCATGGGCTAAAAACGGCATAATAAAATGTTTGGCTTCAAAAAGGTGTATATTTTCGGCCAGGTTTTCCATATCAGTGGGGTTAACGCCTTCTGGTGGCGGAATGAGAGATCCACTAATCATGATAATTGCCATATTGACGACACTCCCAACAATAATGCCTACAATAACCGCTAATATATTTTTGGCTGTTGAATTCATCATATTGTTTTTTTATTCATCCCGATATTTTTTTTAGAAAAAGAAAAGCATGTGTTTCACAACACGTAATTTACATCCCTGAATTACATGAGGCAATACATTATTTATTCGCCGTTTAGCGTAATAACAAGCTTTCGTTGATCCCCATTGTTGCGGTGTTCACATAGGTAAATCCCCTGCCATGTACCCAGGTTGAGTGCTCCATCTGTAATCGGGATGGAAACCGAGTGCCCCAGCAGTGAGCTTTTGATGTGTGAGGTCATATCATCTGGCCCTTCCAACGTATGTTCATACAGCGACATATCTTCGGGAACCATACGTTTAAAATGACTGGCAAAATCGCGGCGTACCGATGGGTCGGCGTTTTCGTTGATAGTTAGGCTGGCACTCGTGTGTTTGATAAAAATATGTGCAATCCCGGTGTTGATCTCTTTTAGCTTGGGGAGTTGATTCACAACTTCATCCGTAATGATATGAAATCCCCGTGATTTGGCGCCAATGGTAATCTCTTTCTGATGCCACATATTCAATTAATAATTAAGAATTAGAAAGTAATCCTGCAGGTAATAAAAATTGATGATTTCCAAGCATCCAGCATCACCCAAAAATTCCTTTAATACTACCCCCATCGTGGCTGATCGTCTGTCCCGTAACATAACTGGCATGGGGTGAGAGTATCCACGCAGCGAGTGAGGCTATTTCACCGGGTTTCCCAAATCGTCCTACCGGAATGCTTTTTTCCATTGCTTCTTTTACTTCATCAAAAGATGTATTCGAATTTTCTTCTTTTTTTTCAATTACGCGGTCAATGGCAGGTGTATCGTGGGAGCCCGGCGCCAAGACATTCACTGTAATGCCCTTACTGGCTATTTCCTGTGAAAGTGATTTTGCAAATCCCACAACGGCAGCCCGGAACGAGTTGCTGAGCACAAGGTTAGCGATGGGTTGTTTTACTGATTGACTTTCGATAAAAAGAATACGCCCGTATTCATTATTTACCAAGTATGAGACCAGCCGCAGTGTGAGTTCGATCTTCCAGCGCATCACCTTTTTGTAGGCTTTATCCCAGTCGTACATGGCTGTTTCAAGGGGAGAAAGCGCCGCCGGACCACCGGCATTTACAACCAGTCCATGCAGGGGATTATTACCGATGGCAGCTTCAATTTTATTATGGGTTTCATCATGGAGCAGGTTGCCTGTGATGGCAGTTACCGATTCTGTGTATTTTCCTTTTAATTCTTGCAGTTTTTCCTCGCGGCGCGCTACAGCAATTACAGTAGCCCCTTCATCTAAAAGTTGTTCGGCGATGGCTCGTCCGAATCCACTGCTGGCTCCGCATACAATAAATCGTTGATCACTAATTTTTAAATCCATATAGAATGTTTTTTATAAACGGTCTTTCACTTAAAGATAACGAATGCTTTGTTGAAACCGTATGGTTGAATCTTGGTTTACAATTTATTTATAAATCAACGGAAGGAATTGGCATAATAAAGCTGTATCTTACCGGGCTGTAATAAATTCATTATTTAAAGGATAACGAGCACTTTAAATTACCCGTTATCTAAAAGTCAATTCATATATGCATCAGGATATCAGAAACATCGCCATCATTGCGCACGTAGATCACGGAAAAACCACGCTTGTAGACCAAATGCTGAAACAGAGCGGAACCTTTCGTGAAAACCAGCAGGTAGCCGATCGGGTGATGGACTCCGGCGACCTTGAGCGTGAGAAAGGCATTACCATTAGTTCCAAGAACACCGCTATAAAATGGAACGATACCAAAATTAACATTGTGGATACGCCCGGCCACGCCGATTTCGGCGGTGAAGTAGAACGTATTCTAAAAATGGTAAACGGGGTGATTATCCTCGTTGATGCAGCCGAAGGGCCGCTGCCCCAAACTAAATTTGTGCTTCGCAAGTCGCTGCAGCTTGGTTATCAGCCGATTGTCATTATCAACAAAATTGATCGTAAAGATGCCCGTCCCGATGAAGTACTAAATGAGATATTCGACCTGTTTGTAACACTGGACGCCACCGACGAGCAGCTCGATTTCCCAATCCTCTATGCCGTAGGCATCGATGGTATTGCCAAACGAGAATTGGAAGACGAAGGTGAAAATTTAGCACCACTGTTCGAAACAATTGTGAATCATATTCCCGCGCCTGAACGAGTGCTTGATGCCCCATTTAAGATGCTGGTGAGCAGTATCGATTGGAACGATTATGTAGGCCGTATTGCCATCGGCAGGGTGGAGCAGGGCAAGATTAAAGTCAACCAGGAAATTGCGCTGCTTAATCGCAAAGGAGAACGTAAAGAGAAAGCGCGTGCGACCAAGCTTTTTACTTTTAACGGGCTGCAGCGCGAGCCTGTAGATGAAGCCGGTGCCGGTGATATTTTAGCGTTGGCCGGCTATGAAGATGTGGATATTGGCGACACCCTTACGGCCGCTTCAGATATGACGGCCCTGGATTACTACGACATTGACAAACCAACTATGGCGATGTATTTCCGGGTTAACAATTCACCGTTCGCCGGGCTGGAAGGTGACTATGTTACCTCAAATCAGATTAAAGATCGGCTGATGCGGGAGATCCGCACAAACGTAGCTATTGAGGTAGAAGCAACCGAAAGTCCCGATGTGTACAAAGTTTCGGGGCGCGGGGAGCTGCAGTTGGCCATCCTGATTGAAACGATGCGGCGCGAGGGTTACGAATTTGCCGTATCGCGACCTGAAGTGCTTTACCAAGAGATAGACGGCCAGCGCCACGAGCCATTTGAAGAAGTAGTGGTAGATGTGGACCAGGATTACAGCAACCGGGTGATTGATAATCTGCAGCAGCGTAAAGGGATTATGACTTCCATGAAACAGGAAGGAGACAATACACGACTTGTTTTTAAAGTGCCGTCGCGTGGGCTAATCGGCTTCCGTGGAGAAATGCTTACCGAAACACGCGGTACGGGCATCATGCACCAACAATTTGATTCTTATGAACCCTATGCCGGCGAAATTCCGGGCCGCAACCAAGGCACGCTCATCGCACTTGAAAGAGGCGAAGTAACCAGTTATGCGCTGGAAGGGTTGCAGGATCGTGGCACGTTTCTCGTGGAGCCGGGCGAAGAAGTATATATGGGACAAGTTGTTGGTATCAATAAGCGAAGCGATGATCTGGTAGTAAATGTTGTGAAGAAAAAGAACCTGACGAATCATCGTGCAACCCAATCGGCTGATGCAGTAAAGATTGATCCGGCCAGGAAGATGAGCCTGGAACAGTATATTGAATTTATTGACAAAGACGAGCTGCTGGAGGTCACCCCCAAAAGTTTGCGTGTTCGTAAAATGTACCTGGATCCGAACGAGCGCAAACAGGCCGAGAAGCGCAAGGAGTTTGCGTGATCATCGATTAAATTGCTGCTCCCAGTAGTCTTTACGATAATAAAACCAACTGCCGCCGATTGCCATTACCACACCGGTTCCAATCCCTACCATATTGAAAAAAGGCTGGTCGGGTACACGGGTTAAAACCTCACTTAAAAAAGCAGCATAAAGTCCCAATACCGACCAGTACATAAAGCTAAAATGCATCACCACCCAATTTTCGGGTTTGCGCAGTATCGCCGGAACCATACCACCCGCCAGCGTTATACCGCTAACAACAGCCGCCCAGTGAAAAATCCCCCAGCCTCCAAAAAGGCGGTAGATCATGAAGGCTGTTACCACTACCATAACCATTGAAGTTGCATACCCATATCCGATCTTAATATGCATGCGCGTTCCTTTTTTCATAGCCAAACCCATGGTACCGGTGATAAGGGCAGTGATGGAAGCGACCAGATGAATAAGGCCCATCCAATCGTGGACAATGTTTTCCATAATCTTATCCTTTTTTTGAGCTGTCGGGTACATCCAAGTATTGTTGGAGCGTATTTACATATTCTTCGAATGCTTCAATACCATCGTTGGTGATGGTGTATGAGGTATTGGGTCGCTTAGCCTTAAACGTTTTGTTGATTTCAATATAGCCCGCCTCTTCGAGCTTGCTCATCTGCACACTGATGTTGCCTGAACTTGCACCTGTCTGCTCTTTAACAAAGCTGTAATCAGCTTCTTCTACACTAATCAGCAGCGACATAATCGCCAGCCGCAACTGGGAATGGAGCAGGGGGTTTAAATCATCAAATCCCATATACTATCCTCCTTTATTTTGGAGAATGTAGCCCGGAACCAGATAACCAATGAGCACAGCCGCGGCAGTAAGTAAAAGCTGATAGGGCAGAACCACTAAAAAACTTGCGATTGCCATCAGCCAGATAAATACCGCCCCCCATTTTAGCGGGTTAAATTTAATGATAGATCCGCTCAGATAGGTTGAACTTGCGGCCATCACCAAAACCAGCGGGGTGATGTAGAAATTAATCTTTGCGATAAAAAATAGAATGATAAAATAATTTATAAGAAATGTTACCCATACTGTTGTATAAATGCGGGTAAGATATGTAGATGAGCCCTGGGTTTTTCGATCTCGTATTCCCTGCACAACAGAGGCTGCAATACCAATTAATATAATCAGCCAAGCCAGTTCCGGATGAGCTACCGAACTGTAAGTGAGCAGCAGGTAGTGACCCATACTGCCGGCAATGATGATCCATCCCCAAAGCAAAAAGTAGAAAGCACTTTCCTGGATGTTCCCCTTGGCCCGTGTAATCATTTCGTGAATGATATCCAGACTTTCCTGTGCGTTTACTGGTTTTTCCTGACTATCCATAATTTTATCTGCCTGAGTATTAGTGTAATAATATATTTTAATTATAAACTACTTTATTTTATAAATCAAGTATAATAGTGCTGTTAAATTAGCAGGGAAGAATCGTAACACTTATGTTAATAGATATTTAAACCTACATTTGAATTATGGCTAAAAAGACGGGATTGAAATTATCGCATCAACAGAAACTGGCGCATTGGCTGGACGACCGCTTTACCATTCCGGGCACAAACATCCGGTTTGGCCTGGATCCGATTATAAGTTTGATTCCCGGGGCAGGCGATTGGCTTGCAGGCATGTTTTCCAGTTATTTTATTCTGCTGGGCGTTCGCGCAGATTTGCCACCAGCGGTGATATTTAGAATGGGGTTTAATGTGCTGCTGGATATCATCATCGGATCGGTGCCTTTGCTTGGCGATCTTTTCGATGTGGGCTGGAAAGCTAATATCAAAAATGCTGAGTTGCTGGAGAAGTATCAGCGAGATTCCAAAACGACCGAAGAACATAGCAAATGGCTGTTGTGGATGGTGGGCATTCTCATGTTTATACTGATTCTTGCACTGCTGGCTCTAATGGTGTGGTTACTCGGAGAATTGGTTGATGCATTATTCTGAGGGGTAGTCGTGAATTTTGGGTGATGGGCCGCGGCTAAGAAAGAAGGGGGGCATACAGAAGACAAGAGAAATTTCATGTTCGAAGATTGAACTTTTAAAGTGTTTCTATCTTCCAGTCTTACCCCATCCCATAAAAATATTCCTTCTCTTTAAAATAAGGAAAAAATACTTTTTGCAGTTCTTTATGTTCAGGGTGATTTAATTCAGGATCTTCATCATACAGCGTCCATGCCTCGGTTTTTGCCTGTTCTAAGATCCACTGGTCTTCAACAATGTCAGCCACTTTAAATTCGGGCAGCCCGCTTTGTTTGGTGCCCAGGAAATCTCCGGGACCACGTAGTTTTAAGTCTGCTTCGGCAATTTTAAACCCGTCATTTGTTTCGGCCATTTTTCGGAGCCGGTACTGTGCTTCTTTGCTGACTTTCTGTCCATAAATGAGGATGCAGTAACTTTGGCGGGTGCCACGGCCGATGCGTCCGCGCAACTGGTGCAATTGGGAAAGGCCGAATCGCTCGGCGTGCTCTACTATCATGATACTGGCGTTGGGTACATCAACGCCGACTTCGATGACGGTGGTAGAGACCAATATCTGGATCTCGTTATTAATGAAAGCTTTCATCACGGCATCCTTCTCGTCGGATTTCATCCGTCCGTGTAACAGCCCGACGCTGTAATTTGAGAATTGCGATTTAAGCTTTTCATATCCCGCTGTTGCATCTTTGAGATCTACCTTTTCGGATTCTTCAACCAGTGGATACACGATGTAGGCCTGGCCGCCGGCATTAAGTTCATCCTTCACAAATTGGTAAATGTCTGAATGCTTGGATTCCGGCCGCACGGCAGTCTTTACCGGTTTGCGTCCGCCGGGCAGTTCTTTGATGATGGACAGATCCAGATCGCTGTAGACCGTCATTGCCAGCGAGCGGGGAATGGGGGTGGCCGACATCACCAGTATATGCGGATGCGAACCTTTGTGCAGGATTTCTGCGCGTTGCTGTACGCCAAAGCGGTGCTGCTCATCAATAATAGCCAGCCCGAGGTTGTGAAAGTTGACTTCATCCTGGATGATGGCATGGGTACCTACCACCACTTGGCCGCTGCCCCCTTCAATATCTGTTAAGATATCCGTTCGAAGTGTGGTCTTCTGGTTCCCGACCAGCAGTCGTATATTAATATCCAATGATTCCAGAAAAGAGGTAAGGGTGCGATAGTGCTGTTCAGCCAGAATCTCAGTTGGAGCCATAAAAGCTGCCTGATACCCATTGTCGAGCGCCATCAAAATGGCGCCGATGGCAACAATTGTTTTTCCCGAGCCCACGTCACCCTGCAGCAGGCGATTCATCTGGTGTCCCGATTGGACATCCTTTTTAATGTCGCCCAGTGCCTGTTTTTGTCCGTAGGTAAGTTCAAACGGAAGATGGTCATTAAAAAAAAGTCGCGTATAATGATCTGTTTTCTTAAAAACAGCCCCAGCTTCCCGTTCGGTTATCTTTTTTTTCACACGGGCCATACTCAGCTGAAAGAGAAAAAGTTCCTCAAACTTAAATCGTTCAAGCGCTTTTTTATATTCGCTGTCACTTTCAGGAAAGTGAATCATTCGGTAAGCCTTGGCGCGTTCGGGGAAGTCGTGGTTTTCAAGTATTGATTTTGGCAAAAATTCAGGCGGGTGCGAATGACGCAGGGCAATTTCCATCCACTGGCTAATCAGCTTACTGTTGATGCCGGTTTTGGAAAACTTTTTGTTTCCCGGGTATACCGGCATGAGGCGGGCAATATCTTCGACTTCATCGGGGTCGCTCAGCTTGTCTACATCAGGGTGAGCCATCGAAATAGAGCGGCCGTACTGCTTGGCTTTGCCAAAAAAAGAGACCAGTTCTCCTTCTTTAAAATATTTCTTCATGTAGGATGCTCCCTTAAACCAAACCCCTTTCATAGAGGCGGAATCATCCTGAATGATTACTTCCAACCGCTTTTTACGGCCATATCCAATCTCGCTTATATTTTTAATTGTGCCCACAACGGTAACCTCCTCACCTTGCCCGTTGAGCGACCGGATAGGGAGTACCGTTGTGCGGTCCAGATAGTGGCGCGGGAAAAAATGCATCAGGGTGCCAATACTTTTTATGCCCGCACTGGATAGGGCCTCCAGGCGCTTGGTATTAAGTTGTGGAAGATCGATTAATTTCAAAATTGATATATTGATATATAGTTATATATCTATAATATGACTCTTTTTAAGCTTGATATTTGGTCTATCAATACGTTTTCCAAAATAAAAGAATTTATATGAAATAATTGGACAAATATTCTTGCTATTTTGGGTGATAATTCCTTATCATTGGCAACTCTTGTTTGACCTTAAAAACAATTAAGCATATAGACTGTGCCTACAATACAACAACTTATTCGCAAAGGTAGAAAAAGTAAGACGAGCAAGACAACTGCTCCTGCGCTTGAAGGATGTCCGCAAAAGCGAGGTGTATGTGTTCGTGTTTACACAACTACCCCTAAAAAACCTAACTCTGCACTTCGGAAGGTAGCCCGTGTGCGTCTTACAAACGGAATGGAAGTTTCTGCTTACATCCCGGGTGAAGGGCATAACCTGCAGGAGCACAGCATTGTGCTTATTCGCGGCGGTCGTGTAAAAGATTTACCTGGTGTTCGGTACCATATTATAAGAGGTACTCTTGATACCGCAGGTGTTGAAGATCGCAAGCAGGGCCGAAGTTTGTACGGCACCAAGAAGCCAAGAAGTTAATTGTTGAATACTATTTAACCTGATAGCACTATGAGAAGAAATACAGCAGACAAGCGCGATGTGCAACCAGATCCGGTTTTTGGAGACAAGCTGGTTACGCGTTTTGTAAACAGTTTAATGAAGGACGGGAAGAAAAATGTTGCCCGTAAAATTTTATATCAGGCATTTGAAATTATAGAAGAACAAACCGGAGATGAGGGTATTGATATATTTAAGAGTGCTCTCGAGAATGTAACGCCGGTTGTTGAAGTTCGTTCCCGCCGCGTTGGGGGCTCAACCTATCAGGTACCGGTGGAGGTTCGGCCGGAACGTGGAACGGCACTTGGAATGCGATGGATTATACAGGCATCTTCGGGAAGAAATGACAAGTCGATGGCACGTCGTTTGTCTCGCGAACTCCTCGATGCCTCAAAAAGTGAAGGCGGTGCAGTTCGAAAGAAGGATGAAGTTCATCGCATGGCGGAAGCAAATAAAGCATTTGCTCATTTTAGATTCTAAAAACTTTATAGTGAGATTTTAATTACCCATTATGGCCGAAGTAAGTACACAAACAGATCCTCAAATTATTGATCGCATCAAGCGCACCCGGAATATCGGGATTATGGCGCATATTGATGCAGGAAAAACGACGGTAACAGAGCGTATCCTCTTTTATACCGGTATTACACACCGCATGGGTGAGGTGCACGATGGTGCAGCTACCATGGACTGGATGGATCAGGAAAAAGAGCGCGGTATTACAATTACATCAGCTGCAACCCATTGTATTTGGAAAAACCACCGTATTAACATTATTGATACACCTGGTCACGTAGACTTTACCGTTGAAGTTGAACGTTCGCTGCGTGTGCTTGACGGCGCAATTGGTGTATTTTGTTCGGTAGGTGCTGTGCAGCCGCAGTCTGAGACGGTATGGCGCCAGGCAAACAAATATAATGTGCCTCGTATGGCATTTGTGAATAAGATGGACCGTACGGGAGCTGACTTCTTTAACGTTATTAAGCAGATGAGAGAGAAGCTTAATGCAAATCCTATTCCGATTCAAATTCCGATTGGTGCTGAAGAAGGTTTTCGTGGAGTTGTAGACCTTATTAATATGCGTGGTATCATTTGGGATGATGAGTCGCTTGGAATGGAGTATGAAGAGATTGATATTCCGGACGATTTAAAAGAAAAAGCGGACGAGTATCGCAAGATTATGCTCGAAAACATCGCTGATCATAACGATGAGCTGATGGAAAAGTACCTCATGGACGAAGAAATTTCTCAAGAAGAAGTTGAAGATGCAATTCGTGAGGCTACGTTAAGCCGATCTATTACGCCGGTGATGTGTGGTTCGGCTCTGAAAAATAAGGGGGTTCAGGCCATGCTTGATAAAGTGATTAAGTATATGCCCAGCCCGTATGATATTCCTCCAATTACCGGTAAGGATCCGAAAGATCATGATAAAAAATTGCAACGAAAGCCAAGTGTACAGGAACCATTTTCGGCACTGGCCTTCAAGATTATGTCCGATCCATATGTGGGTAAGCTGACTTTCTTCCGCGTCTATTCCGGAGAACTGGAAAAAGGATCGTACATCTACAATGCAACGACTGGCAAAAAAGAGCGTGTGGGACGAATCCTTGAAATGCACGCCAATGAAAAGAAAGATCTTGACGTTGTACGTGCCGGCGATATTGCCGCAGCAGTAGGTGTTAAGGAAGTTCGAACCGGTGATTCATTCTGTGATGTCGATAATCCGATCCTGCTTGAAGAGATTACGTTTCCCGAGCCGGTAATTAAGCTCGCGGTTGAACCGAAATCCAAGGCCGACGCTGAGAAGCTCACGACCGGACTTATTAAGCTGGCTGAAGAAGATCCCACTTTCCAGGTTGAGACTGATGAAGACACGGGTCAGACAACAATTGCAGGAATGGGTGAGCTTCACCTCGAAATTATTGTTGATCGGTTGAAGCGCGAATTTAAGGTGGAGGCCAACGTCGGTCGTCCACAGGTTTCTTATCGTGAGACCATTCAGAGTAGTATTGAACATCGCGAAACCTACAAGAAGCAGACGGGTGGTCGCGGTAAGTTCGCTGATATGGAATTCGAAATCGGACCGATCGAGCACTTTAAGGAGTATGAAGAAGACGACAAAAAGGTTTCGGTCAGCGAAGGCTTCAAGTTTATCGATGAAATCGTGGGCGGTAATATTCCTCGTGAATATATCCCTTCTGTCGAAAAAGGATTCCGTGAAGCAATGAAAGGCGGTATTCAGGCCGATTATCCGGCCCAGAACATTGGAGTTCGACTTTTCGATGGTTCATACCACGATGTAGATTCCGATCAGTTTAGTTTTGAACTCTGTGCGAAGCTCGCGTTTCGTCGCTCTGCGCAGCGTGCAAAGCCGGTTATCCTGGAGCCGATTATGGATGTTGAAATCATTACACCCGAAGAGTACATGGGTGATGTAATTGGCGACCTTAACGGCCGTCGCGGCATCATTGGCAAAATGGATAACAATAATGAAGGTTCTGTTGTAAATGCAAAAGTACCGCTTTCTGAAATGTTCGGTTACTCGACAGATCTTCGCTCACAAACACAGGGACGAGCCGTATACTCAATGGAGTTTGCGGAGTATGCACCCGTACCTGGAAACGTACAGAAAGAAATATTAGAAGAACGAACTTAATAATTCACTATTAATACTTAGTATCATGGCAAAAGAGACATTTCAGCGGAACAAGCCACATGTAAACATAGGAACGATTGGTCACGTGGATCACGGGAAGACGACCCTGACGGCGGCCATTACGACGGTGATGGCCAAGACCTACGGCGGGGTGGCCAAGCAGTTTGCCGACATTGACAATGCTCCCGAGGAGCGCGAGCGCGGCATTACCATTGCCACGGCGCACGTGGAGTACGAGACCGAGGCGCGGCACTACGCGCATGTGGACTGTCCGGGCCACGCCGACTATGTGAAGAACATGGTAACCGGAGCGGCCCAGATGGACGGGGCGATTTTGGTGGTGGCGGCCACCGACGGGCCGATGCCGCAGACCCGCGAGCATATCCTGTTGGCCCGCCAGGTAGGGGTTCCGCAGATTGTGGTGTTTATGAACAAGACCGACCTGGTCGACGACGAAGAGCTGATCGAGCTGGTGGAGCTGGAAGTGCGTGAACTGCTGAGCAGCTACGAGTTTGACGGGGACAACATCCCGGTGGTGCAGGGGTCGGCCCTGAAAGCCCTAGAGGGCGACGAGGCCGCCGAGCAGAACATTATTGACCTGATGGATGCGGTCGACGAGACGATCCCGACGCCCGAGCGCGACGTGGACAAGCCGTTTTTGATGCCGGTGGAAGATATTTTCAGCATTACCGGCCGCGGCACGGTAGCGACCGGGCGTATCGAGCGGGGGGTGATTCACCTGAACGACGAAATTGAGATTGTGGGCATCATCGAGGAGCCGATGGAATCGGTGGTTACCGGCATTGAAATGTTTAACCGGATGCTGGAGGAAGGCCAGGCCGGGGACAACGCCGGGATTCTGCTGCGCGGGATCAACAAAGAAGAGCTGCAGCGGGGCATGGTGCTGTGTGCGCCGGGTTCGATCACCCCGCACACGAAGTTTGCCTGCGAGGTGTATGTGCTGAGCAAAGACGAGGGCGGGCGCCACACGCCGTTTTTCAAGGGCTACCGCCCGCAGTTTTACTTCCGCACGACCGATGTGACGGGGACCTGCGAGCTGCCGGAAGGCGTGGAGATGGTGATGCCGGGCGACAATGTGACCATGGACGTGAACCTGATTCAGCCGGTGGCCATGGAAGAGGGGTTGCGGTTTGCGATCCGCGAGGGCGGGCGAACGGTCGGCGCCGGCGTGGTAACCGATATTATTGAATAAATTGAACTTAGGTGATGGCGTCTTTTTTAGATGCCATTGCTAAAAAGAAATAGCATAACACTGTGGCAACACAACAGAAAATACGTATCAAATTAAAGTCGTACGATCACAATCTGATTGATAAATCGGCTGAGAAAATTATACAGACTGTAAAGTCAACCGGAGCAGTTGTATCGGGACCGATACCGCTTCCGACAAAGAAAAACATCATTACGGTAAACCGGGCTGTTCATGTAAATAGTAAATCACGTGAGCAGTTTGAATATCGGTCGCATAAACGATTGATCGACATTCTGTCAACCGGTTCACAAACCGTAGATGCATTGATGAAGCTGGAGTTGCCCTCTGGTGTTGATGTAGAAATTAAAGTGTAACAATTTAAGCGCTGAACAATGAGTAGTGGTTTAATTGGTAAAAA
>JAFGWN010000103.1 GCA_016937115.1 Balneolaceae bacterium
ACAATCGTTCCATTTGGCTGTTGAGGTATTCTACATAGAACCACCAAATTATGATACACCGGTAAGCAACTTCACTCGCTTTAAAAAAATGATAGTTACCGTCACCAGCGACTATCTGAGTAATAACGATCAAGAAATTAAGCTGTCGTACTTGCGGCAATACTATAAAACCAAAAACTGATGAATATAGGAATAGTAACAAGTTTTGTTGTGGGAGGTATTCTGCTGCTGGCTATTTTAGCCATGAATATAAATATCAGCAGGAGCTCTACAGGGCTCACGATGCGGCAAATTACCCAGCAAAATGTGAATACCGTTTCGGATTTTATCAATTACGATTTTCCCAAAATAGGATTTAATCAATGGTCCCCTATCGCAAATTCCATTACAACAGCCAAAAGCAATCAGATCATTTTTAAATCCAATATTGATAATAGTAGTGACGGAAGTGAAGAAACGATAGAGTGGTTTTTTGACACTTCGGCACCTGTTACCTCGGGAACAAACCCAGACGACTATATCCTGTATCGCATCAAAGATGGCACTCCAACTGCATTATCGATAGGCGTAACAAGGTTTGAATTATCCTATTTTGATGGAAACAGAGATCTGTTGGCTACACCGGTATCGAACCCCGAAAATATTCGCCATATCAAAATTAACCTCGTCGTTTCGAGTAAAGAGAAGTTGGGAGACCCCGGCCCGGGTGATGGCGATTACCTGAAATCGCCCTGGGAGAGAACGTTTACACCTAAGAATTTAAGCAACTAAATAAAGAAAAACTATGGGACGAGCAATGCTGATTATTTGTGCAGGTGTTTTGGTAGCCCTGGGTTATACCTTCATTGGCTCAGCCAACCAAAGTGAAGTCATGACCGAACGGAACGTAAACACGTACTATGCCATGAAAGCACAAAGCACGGCCTATACGGGCATACAATTTGCCATTCAGCGATATAATGATGATGCATCTAATAACCATAACGACTATACCGAAGAATTTAATTATACTGAAACCACTGAAGATGCTAATCTGACACTTTCCGTTAAAGAAAGTACAGAAATAATAAACGGGGTAAATACGGAAGTAGCTAAAATCACCTCCAAATCTATCTATCCGGTGGGTTCTTCTCAAAGTGTTGAACATACGGTGATTGCTACGTTTGATATCAGTGAAAGTCAGGTGCTGGTGCCGGAATTTATGAGCGCGCTCAGTATTGCCACCGAGAATTTTACCTTTGACATAAATGGTAGTTCCGCCCAAATAAATGGACACAACTCAGCATGCTCAAACAGTAAGCCCGGTGTAGCGGTTACCAGTGAGAATGCTAAATCTGCTGTAGGTGAGTACACTGCCATTACAGGCACTTCCGGGAATCAGGCAGATGTTGACCCAAATCTATCATTCCAAGAAGCCGAGGAGTTAATTTCCATGCTCGAAGATCAGCCCGAAGTAAACTACCTCACGGGTGATCAACAAGTAAAGGAAATGGGCACGGCCCAAAACCCGGGCATTTTCTTCATTGAAGAAAATGTAAAGCTGGCAGGAGGCATTAGTGAAGGCTTTGGCATTATGGTGGTGCGATCCAATGCCGATTTTGACTACGAAGGGGGCCTCGACGTAAATGGTAATTTTACCTTTAACGGGTTGGTTATTTTTCAAAATGCCACCGAATTTAGCGCAGCCGGTACACCCAATATTAATGGGAGTGTTTTAATCGGAAACTCGGAAGGATATACAACCACAATCTCGATCAAAGGAGATGTAACCGTACAATACGATTGTTCGGCCAAAGATTACGCCGATTGGGCTGTTAAAAATGCGCTAAACACAACCATTTATAAACAGTTAAGTGTTTATGAATGATTATTCGGATCTGATATTTCTGATCGGCGCTATTGCCATTTATGGTTTGCTCGTTACCAATACGAACAGGGCACTGGTATTGAATAACCAGCTGCTTACCAACTCAGAAATAGAATATGGGGCGATTTCGGTAGCTCAAAATATTATTGATGAAGCACGATGGACCCATTATGATGCGCTTAATAAAAATGAACTTGAAAACTTATACGACAAACAACTGTACAATGATAGCGTATCCATCGAAACACTTGCTCCAGCGGGTTGCCCCACATCAAACCCCTGTAAAAAAGTGGAAGCGAATATTACCAGTGATTATTTGAAAAATGGGGACGGTTCACTGCGTGTTATTACTATGAGTTTAATTAAAACCGACTATTAAGCTATGAATAATTTAGGCATTGTCATCAGTTTTATTATCGGGGGATTACTGATCATCTCCATCCTTACTCTGAATGCACGAGTGATCCAAAATTCAGGTGAAACGGTGCTGAATATGTCGGCCAAACAATCTGTTGAAAATATCACCGAAATTATGCGCCGCGATTTTCAGCGAATAGGATACAATATGGCTACAGGCACCAACCCTATTCAGGTTTTTACTTCAAATCGTATCATATTCTGGGCAGATATAGACAACGATAAGTCCACCAATGCTAAAATGATCACCTGGCAATTCAATAAACCCGGTAACCCTGCGAACGCAACAGAAAACCCGAATGACTATGAATTGGTGCGTACCGTTTCGGGCAGTACAAAAAAAATTACAATCCCTCTTGTGGAGTTTGAACTATCGTATTTTAATAGCGAGGGAGATATAGCCACCAACGCTTCTGAAATAAGAACTATTTCTGTTGCATTGCAAAGCCAGTCGCCCCAAACATATAGCAATAATGAATATTCATCTTCTTTCTGGGAAAAAACATTTTCGCCGCCCAATCTGAAGCTCCAGGATATTGAGTGGTAACTATAATAAACTCTTAACCTAAAATATTATGGGACGCGCCGTTTTACTTTTAGTATCTGGATTTGTCATCATATTCGGCATGGTGCAAAACTCGGTACAAAACCGCCAACAGGTGTTGGCAGAACGATCTCCTGAATATTATTATGAAGAACAATCGCGTAATATAGCGTATTCAATGATGGAGGTAGCATTAAGCAAGCTTAATGACAATATGTTCAACCCTGCCGCAGCCAAAGATGATGGCATGGAAATAATGGATGGAACCGGCGTAATCGATTTCTATAAGCCTCCCGAAAATTTCAACTCCCGTGTTTTTCTTGAAATTAAAGGCATAGCAGGCTCCGATGATTCTCAAACAACGACAACCATCCGGGCTATTGCCAATCGACCCGCTTTTTCCATCTACTCATATTTTACCGACGAAGAACCAGTTATCTATTTTGCCGATGGAGATGTAATCAACGGCCCGGTTCATACCAATGGTACCTTTCATATCGATGGGGATCCCGTTTTTAACGGCAGGGTTACCAGTCCTAATGAACCAGAAGAACAACCAGGTTCGGATCCAGAATATAACGGAGGCAAAAACTTTAATTCCGAAGAAATTGAACTGCCAGAAGACATGGCAAAGATTTCCGATGAGGCCGCCGCAGGCGGATTACAGTTTGATGATGACAAGATAAAAGTTGAATTCAACGAAGATGGCACTGCAGATATCACAACATACCAAGAGACAAACAGTTACCAGGGCGATTGCATTGATTATACCTGGTGGGGAAACTGCACAGCATACGAAACGATCTATGAGTATTCAGAACTGAGTACCCAAAACTATAATTTAACTCATTCTGGTACTTTTAATGGTATTATTTCATCTTCAGGTAAGGTTGAGGTAAAAGGAACACTGGAAGGGAATGTCACATTACATTCTTCTCAGGATATTGAAATTCTTGGAGATATAATGTACAAGGATTACGATCCGGCAAATCCCTCCGAAGAACTTGCTTCTGATAATTTGCTTGGTATCGTCAGTGAGGGCAATGTTACCATTGATGAAGATGCTCATTCAGACCAAGGCAGCTCGGACCTACATATCACAGCCAGTATTATGGCCATGGGTGAATCATTTGAAGTAGAAGATTACGATGATGGAGATCACCGCGGACAACTGCGCGTATTAGGCGGACTTATACAAAAGAAGCGCGGGCCTGTAGGAACCAGCGGCGGAACGGGATATGATAAATTCTATTCCTATGATACGCGTTTGCTGGACAATTCCACCCCTGATTTTCCCAAAGTTAAGCGATTCCAAATTGAAAACTGGAGAGAATCGACCATTAAAAACTAAATATGGCTGTCATGACTCGTCGAGCATTTTCCCTCAGTATGTTAACACTCTTTCTATTAAGCCCTGCGATTGGCATGGCTCAAGCGCAGATAACATTTCGTATCAATATGCAGCCGCAAATGAAAGACAGCACGTTTATACCAGCAGATCATACAGTAGAACTCACGGGAAACCAGCTCCCTTTTTCAAACACACGAACCATTGAATTGGAAGATACTGCACCCATCGACAGTATATATGTAACTACGGTAAGCTTTCCCTCTCTCGTGAATGGCCATCTTCTTAAGTACAACTTTCTCATCAAAAAAGAGAACAAAGAAATTACTGAACGGCGCCCCCGGTTGCTGCAATTGAAAGGGCAAAAACAACAACTGCAAGTAGCCCTTTTTAATAGTTTTTCTCAATAGGCATCAACAATCCCCCAGAAGCATTTCTGAAA
>JAFGWN010000104.1 GCA_016937115.1 Balneolaceae bacterium
CAGCTACCTAAAAAAAGCCCGGGCGGAATTTGAGGCTATAAGCAAAGTGGCACGCGAAAAAGATCCGATGTTTTACCAAAAGTTGGCTAATGCGCGCTCACAGAGTGACCTCACTCCCTCACGGAGGTACGTTTTCAGGCCGATGTGGATCTAAACCAGATTATCCGTCTAGAACCAGAATAGAAACAGATGATGAGGCTAGCCCGGCGCTGCACCGAAGCGCTCCTTTTAGTCACGTCCGGCGAGCTTGAAGCGTTAGAACAATAATGCAAAGTATCGAATGGTATGTTAATCGCTTTAAACGCATGTCTCTAGCCGAAATCGGTTATCGAACCCGCTCTTTAATTAAGGGGCGATTAGAAAAGACTGGAATAGGAATGGCTAAAAATGTGCCAATACCCGATGTTTCCAAGCGTCCGTCAAACTGGGTGAGGACCGATCTTAAAAAAGCCGCCATTTCCAATTACGAAGAAGCCGCCCAAAAGGTCGCTTCGGGCTTGTTATCCGTTTTTTCGTTAACCGATTGCCATATCGGCGCTCCGCCCAATTGGCTTCAGGATCCACGTACGAAAAAAATCTCACCGCTAATATTTGGCAAGACATTGGATTACAGGGACGAATCTCTGGTGGGCGATATTAAGTATCTTTGGGAGCCGAGCCGTCATCTTCATTTGGTCGCCTTGGCTCAAGCCTTTGCCTTGACCAAAAAGCAAGAATACTTGGATGCGTTGCAGATACAGCTCGACTCCTGGTTTGAGCAATCCCCTTATTTAATGGGGCCTCATTGGACGAGTTCTTTGGAGTTGGGGATAAGACTGATCAACTGGAGCATTATCTGGCAGCTTGTAGGAGGCTATGAATCCAGCTTCTTTGAAAGGGAAAACGGGCGTTCTTTTCGCGAGCGATGGCTGACTTCAATCTATCAGCATTGTCATTTCATCAAAGGTCATTTTTCTCGATTCTCATCGGCCAACAACCATCTCATCGGCGAAGCGGCCGGTCTGTTCATCGCTTCTGTGAGTTGGCCCTATTGGCCTCAGATGGCGAAGTGGCAGAAAACCGCTCAGAAGATTCTTATCGAGGAATGCATAAAACAAAATTATGAAGATGGCGTCAATAAGGAGCAGGCTATCGCCTATCAACAATTCGTGTTGGACTTCCTTCTGCTCAGCGCCCTGGCCGGGCGGGCAAACGGTATTGAATTTCCTGACGTTTATTGCAAAACCCTGGAGCACATGTTGGAGTATATCGCTTCCATCATGGATGTTTCTGGAAATGTGCCTATGGTTGGCGATGCCGATGACGGTTATGCAGTTAAGCTTTCACAGAAAGAAGATTTTTGTCCGTACAAATCATTGTTGGCTACCGGCGCCGTGTTGTTTAGTCGGCCGGAGTTTAAGATCAAAGCCGGAAAGTTTGACGATAAATCCAGATGGCTTTTAGGAGAAAATGCGGAAAATGAGTTTAATGCTTTGGATGAAAGTCAAGCTATTCTGCCTATCCGAAAAGCCTTTGATAAAGGGGGTTATTATATCCTGGGCTGTGATTTTGAACGGCCGACTGAAATCCGCATCCTGATAGATTCAGGTCCCCTCGGCTTTTTGTCCATCGCGGCCCATGGACATGCCGATGCACTGGCCTTTACGCTTTTGGCTGGAGGCAGGGAATTCTTGGTCGATCCTGGCACCTATGCTTATCATACGCAGAAAAAGTGGCGGGATTATTTTAGAGGAACAACCGCGCATAACACGGTATGCATCGATAACTTGGATCAATCCGTAAGCGGCGGGAATTTCATGTGGGTGCAGCATGCGAAGGCGTGCTGCGAATATTGGGAAAGCAATGATGAAAAAGATATTTTCATCGGCTTTCATGATGGCTATCAGCGTTTGAACGATCCTGTCCTTCACAGGCGAACGTTGACTTTCGATAAAACGAAACGGCAACTGGAAATAGTAGATGCCATTCAGTGCCATTCCCAGCATATCGTCGAAAGATATTGGCATTTTTCGGAAAAATGCACTGTAACAGTGAGTTCTGATGGCGCTATCCATGCGGAAAACAGTGATCAATTCATAGAAATCAGACCGACCGATAAAGTGGAAGCAAAGGTTTTCCATAGCGATGAAGAAAAACCTGCTGGCTGGATATCGCGCCGCTTTGATAAAAAGATACCCTCAACCACCATTGTTTGGTGCAACGAAATAACAGGCTATTCTGATTTAGGAAGCTTAATTATTTGTCATTAATTTAGATGCTGTTTAAAATTTCTGGAAATGGGACTGGACCAATAGAAAGATGCGAACTCAACTGTTTACATCGAATAGAGGGCTCAACGGCCGCTGTAAATCAGTGTAAATACGCCGCTGAACCTATTGTCTAGAAATTTTAATTCTTCAATTGCTGGAATACGGTTTATAGTCACGTTCTAGTACATGTTCAATCATTTATTGTCGTGTAAAATAGCAACTCCTGCCAAGTTGAACGAGCGACGAGTTTAAGATGCCAAGCAAGA
>JAFGWN010000105.1 GCA_016937115.1 Balneolaceae bacterium
ATCTACCAAATGCTGATTATGCAAACTGCCGCCTCCTAATGCGAAAACACCGGTTTGTGCTCGAATGAGGTCGAGCAGCACGGCCTTCTCTCTCCGGCGAAATCCCTCTTCCCCTTCTGTTTTAAAAATAGCGGGAATATCTTGTTCCGCCTCTTTTTCTATACATTTATCCAAATCATAAAAAGATTTATCCAACCGGGCTGCTAACTGTTTTCCCACCGTTGACTTACCCGTTCCCATAAATCCACAGATAAAAATACGTTCGGGCAGCGTTTTGTTCATTAATCAATCTATTTTTAAAAAACTTTATTATAGCGCACTAATATACGCATCTAAAAGGTGGAAACGTAACGGCCAAGCGGCACAATTCGAACATTTACGAAGGCTTGATGGGCGGAACCATTTCTACTTCTTCACGCTCCACAACCACTGCTCCCGGCGGGGCACCCTTGGGCTTGCGCACATACTTCTGCTTCGTATACATCACCGGTGCTGTTTTCATGCCCTTTGCTTTCGAATAGTAGGCGGCATACGATGCTGCGTGCAAAATTATCTTCCTCGGTGGAAAAGACTTTTCATTGCCCATGCGGATCACCACATGCGATCCGGCTACGCCCCGGGCATGCAGCCAGATGTCTTCCTTGTGGGCATGGCTGGTAAGCTTATCATTGCTTTTGGCATTTTTACCAATCCATACTTCATACTTTCCCACTTTAAACTTGCGAAATGGTGACTCGGCCTGGCCTTGATCTTCCGTACCATAGCCAAGCCTTTCGAGAGTTTCTGAATGATCTTTTATCCATTTATCCAGATCATACAATCGGTCAATTTTGGTAAGCTCGCTTGCCAGTGCCTCTACCTGTTCCTTCTCTTTTTTTACCGTGGGGGTCCGCTCTTTCGCTTTTTGATACGACTTTCGCGACGATTTTGCCTTCTTATAATAATGCTCTGCGTTTTCGGAGATCGTTAATCCTTTCTTCAATGGAATTGTAACAGGCTCGTTATTTTCATAAAAGTTAACGGTTTTAAACTCTTCATCATCCGGGGTGATGGTTTCGTGTGCATTGGCCATCAGCAGGTGTCCGTACTTTTCATATTCATCCGCCCGGTCCAGACTTTTATCGGCCTGCTTGAGCTGCTGGTACTGTGCCTGTTTTTTTCGCACCGACCGTTCCAAAAATTCGGTTAATCGTTCTTTTTTGTTATGCAGGCGGCGAAGATGCACAGCTTCACGGTAAGCAAAACGGATGGCATTATTCACCGACTCAAATGACTTTTCCGTAGGCAAATTCAGAATCTGCTTCGACCACAGGCAAAGATCGCCGTTTTTTAACACCCGGGGATGTGGATCGTGCAACAGTGCATTCGTAATTTTTTGAGCAAACCTCTTCGTCTGCTCTACATTCATTTCACCAACATCATGCTGCTTAATAAGGGGCGGCAGCAAGTTTCGCGGGAGCAGCGGATTAAGCTTTGTCAACTCATTTTTGGGTTTGGCTTTACCCGTGATGTCATCCGCAAAACTGGGTGCCTGTGGCTGTGGTGCCGGCTCTCCTTTTATATCTTCGGGATGTTTAAAGGCGTCGATAATAACACCATCTTCTACCAACAGTGCATTTACATCACTGCCAAATAACTTAAAAAGCAACTGCATGCCATTCTCGAAATGAACAGACAGTAAACGGTCATATTCCGCTAATGAAACCTTAACAATTTGTTGATTCTCTAACTGCTTGAAAAATTCAAGTACATTCCGCTTTTTAGGAGGGCGGTAGTCATCCAAAAAAAGTGCTGTTTCGGCTGGATTAGTACTAACAATAAGTCGTTTTTCAGCCGCTTTGGTTTGCATGTAACATTCTAAAACATCTTTATGGGGACTAATCGCAAATTGAAATTTACTGCCTAAAATATTTCCATTTAGTTCACGATTTAAATATATTAGCGTGTAGTAATTATTCATGTATTATTGAGAGAAAATTCTGCAATTTTAAATAAAAAAATTAGGAACGTAATTGATGACTTATCCTATCTTTAATTCGTTTATCAATCAAATCGAGAATGAACTAAATAGCAAAGATATAAAAATTACATCACTTAAAACGTGGAACGAAGATCGTATTAATGCCACCGGGCTTCAGATCAATATTGATGTAAGCAGCCAGAATAATTTTATTAAGGAAGTTTCTATAAATTTTGACTGGGATCGATTTCGGGAAACAGTTCTTGCCCAGCAGCTCAAAGGACTGCAGGAACACCCGATGCTGCAGGAAAAAAATCTAAAAAGTATTACTATCCAACCTAAAATAGATGTAGAGATAAGCTGGATCTTTGATGAAAAAAAGCATCAAATTGCCCTGCCGGACGACTCTGAGAAAAAACGGCTGGATGCCGCCAGTGAATGGATGCAGGAAATCAGCAAACAGGTAAACGAGCTACTTTCGGATGATAATATTATCACTCGCTGGCATATTGAAGTGGAAGGCAACCACAAGGGGAAACGCCTCACCTCTGTGAGCCTTATCTCCTATTTCCAATACAGTCTCACAGATTTAAAAAGCCTTAACGAAGTACATGACTTTATTAATGAGCAACTGCACGATCTATTGATAAAATCGAAGAAGGTCCGGCAAATTTCTGATAATACTCTTGAAGTCGCTGCATAAAAAAAGGCCTTCTCTAAAAAAGAAGGCCTTTTTTTAGTATGACGTTAAAAAATTATTTCTTTTTCTTATGCCGGTTTTTTCTTAATCGCTTCTTTCGCTTGTGCTTCGATATTTTTTTTCTCTTTTTCTTTTTTCCACTGGGCATAATAACAACTTTTTCGTTTATACTATTTATTCTTGGTGATAAAGCTTCCTTTTCAACCTTTCATGATACGGATATTTTCAAAACTTTATAAACAAAATTTTATTAAAAAATTTACTAATCCATCATCTCATCATTAACCGATTCTTTAAAATCTTTCGACATTTTTAATACCGGAACATACTGGGCCGGAACTTGAATTTCTTCATTGGTCTTGGGATTTCGTGCCACACGCGGAGCACGTTTCACCACTTTAAACGTTCCAAATCCGCGGAGTTCAATATGCTCTCCGCGCTTCATGGCATCAATCACTGTTTCCATAAATCCATTGACGACAGCTTCTGTTTCCACTTTTGTTAATCCAGTAGACGATGAAATAATGTCAACCATATCTGCTTTTGTCATAATAAAGTCCCCTTTTATAAAATTATTTCGTTAATAATCAATAAGTAATTTAAGCAATACTTTGTAAATACGTTCCATATTAAACAATTTTATCAAATTTTAATCCAATTCCGATACCTTAACTGCATTTTTATCTAAAACATTCAAAAATCTTTTTTACTTTCAGCCATATTCTTCTAAATCGTAAATAAAAATAGCACATGGAAACCTTTGATCAAATCATAGCTTTTCTCGAGAATTTAATTTGGAACACCCCGGCAGCATTCCCCGCCATGGTGGCCATCTTGTTGGCATTTGGAATCTATATCACCTTTCGGCTTGGCTTTATTCAGATCAGACGATTTGGTCATGGGCTAAAAGTGGTTACAGGTTTTTATGATGATCCCGATGATGAAGGCGACATCAACCACTTTCAGGCGCTCACCACCGCACTATCAGCTACCGTTGGAATCGGTAATATTGCCGGTGTGGCGCTTGCAATTCATTACGGTGGTCCCGGTGCCCTCTTCTGGATGTGGGTAACAGCCGTACTCGGGATGGCCATTAAATTCACTGAGGTAACCCTTGCCCAGGAATACCGCAGTACCAACGAAGACGGCACCGTTTCGGGCGGCCCGATGTACTATATTGAACGCGGGTTAGGCTCCAACTGGAAATGGCTTGCTATTGCCTTTGCTATTTCCGCTGCCATTTGTGCTTTCCTGACCGGGAACGCGGTACAAGCCAATACCGTAGCCGATGTGATGCAGAGCGACTTTCAAATTCCCTTGTGGATAACCGGACTTGTGACCGCCAGCCTTGTAGCAGCCGTCATTTTGGGAGGGATTAAACGGATCGGGAAAGTAACGTCAAAACTGGTGCCTTTCATGGGCGTTATCTATGTATTGGGAGCGCTGGTCATTCTCATTTTAAATTATGATGCTATTCTTCCTTCCCTTGGAATGATTGTGAGTTATGCTTTTAACCCGCAGGCCGGTGCGCTGGGTGTGGGAGCCGGTACATTGATATTTACCCTTAGTTATGGTGTTCAGCGAGGAATCTTTTCGAATGAAGCCGGCCAGGGCTCAGCCCCTATTGCTCACTCTGCTGCTAAAACAGATGAACCCGTGCGTGAAGGCGTTGTTGCACTACTTGAACCATTCATCGATACCCTTGTTATTTGTACCATGACTGGTCTTGTTATTGTATCGACGGGAGCGTGGGATGCACAACACAAAAGCCAGATCGACCTTAATACCGATTCATTCAGTTATGAAATTTCGGAACAGGCCACCAATGGCGATCCCGTTTTATACTTTAGCAACGGAATCCCCGAGAATGGTAAAATTATGCACTACCGGAGCCCAACCGATACCCTTTTTACTGATTCGCAGTATTCACAATCATTTACGGGACGTATTGAACTCACCGACCCTGATAATGACGGCACATACAGCGTTTCAGGAGCTTATACAGAAGATGGTACAGAAGTGGCCACTTTTTACAGCGGCGTTGTCCAAAATGGCGCACCGCTAACTTCTGCAGCATTTGAAAAAGGTCTCGCGCCCCTGTTCCCGGGTGGGGGTTACCTGGTAACATTCGCCGTACTGCTTTTTGCAATATCAACTTCAATCAGCTGGAGCTACTATGGTGATCGCGCGGCCCAGTATCTATTCGGCTTTGAATCTATCTTCTGGTACCGCCTGGTCTTTGTGGGAATGCACTTTTTAGGAGCCGTAGCCACCCTAACTACTATTTGGGCATTTGGCGATGTAATGCTTGGCCTGATGGCCTTCTTCAATATTTTTGCCCTGTTCCTGCTTTCCGGCAAAGCTTACAGAATTACAAAAGCATACTTCAGCAAAGATCACGAAACACCTGACTCATAACATTCGGCACCTATGGCTTTTGATGATGTTACATTAATCGAGCATCCGGTTATTTCGCGCGATCTAACCATTCTGCGTGACGTTAATACATCGATGGCGGAATTTCGGCAAGCGATTAAACGCATCGCCATCATTCTGGCCTATAATGCGTTAAAGGAATTGCCGCTGCGTTCGTTTGATGTAGAAACACCTATTGGGCAAACAACCGGCTACGATATTGATCAGGAGATAATGGTCGTTCCGATTTTACGGGCAGGGCTCAGCCTCACCGATGCCCTGCTTCAGTTCATCCCGGATGCAACCGTGGGACACCTCGGTATGTACCGCGATGAAGAAACGCATGAGCCGGTCGATTACTATTCCAACATCCCGGAAGGCGTAAAAGAGGCTATGGTACTTGTTGTTGATCCGATGCTGGCAACAGGTGGCAGCGCCGACGATGCCCTCTCTTTTCTGAAAAAGAAAGGCGCACAACATCTGCGGTTTATTTCGTTAATATCTGCACCGGAAGGCTTAAAACGATTGCAAGAAAAGCATCCCGATGTGCATATTATTACTTCCGCTATCGATGAAAAGCTAAATGACGATGCCTTTATCGTCCCAGGATTAGGTGACGCCGGTGACAGATATTTTGGTACCACATAAAGAACGTTTTTTTCTGCTGGCAGTCGCTGTCATTGCCTTTTTTATTTCTTCATGCGGAGACCTTAACCAAGATGAAGCTCAACAGGTCAATGAGGCGCTCCAGGATTCACTGACCTCAACCACAGAAACCTGGAATCTGGATATGGAGATCATGGAAGAAGGTCTCAAAAAGATACGCTTAACGGGTTCTTACGCTGCTTCTTTTAACACCGAAGAGGCAAACGAAACGCGCATTAGCGGTCCGGTGCATGTAAACGTCTATGATTCAACCGTTTCTATTAAAACATGGGTTGATGCCGACAGTGCCATTTACCGCGCCGAATCATCCGAGTTTGAACTTTTTGGTGATGTTCGTGTTCGTACCCGCGATGAGCGCAGGCTTCAATCGGAATACCTTAAGTGGGAGCAATCTAAAAACCGAATCTCGACGCCCCGGTTCGTCATTATTACAACACCCAGCGACAGCATTGCAGGTACGGGTTTTATAGGCGAATCGGATTTAAGCAGCTACACCATAAAACAACCATCAGGTCAGGTTTCGCTTGATTAAAAAATGATATCAAGAATACTTTCAGTAATAAAATTAATGAAAAAGGAATTCTCTTGGAGGCCATCCCCTTATCCCTATTCCAAGGAGGATAGGTCCAAGTGTTTTTCCATAACCCCGGGAGAGAAGATTGGGCTGTTTTCTTTATTTATTTTTTTAACCGCCTGTTTGATTCCCTTTGAAATTTACGCCCAAAACCAAGTACAAATTGTCCGGGCTGATAGCATTGTGGGTGAAACTATTGGTGGCGCGCCGGTACAAAAAATTATCGGAAACGTGCACCTGCAAACCGAAGACATGGAAATGTTTGCCGATCGGGCCCTTAAGTTCACCAATCAAGAAAAAGTACAGGCTTTTGGCAACATCCAAATTAACACCCAGGAAGAAAGCATTTGGGCTGATTCACTTACCTACTATACCGATATCGATTTTAGCGAGCTGCGGGGACGGGTAATTATCGAATCCGACAGCTCTACCCTTTTCGGCCATAGTGTGGATTACCGTTTCACCAATAAAGTGGCGCATTTTACAAATAAAATTCGCCTTGAAGATACTCAGGGTACCCTTATCGCCAATTCCGGCTTCTATTTCCGGGAGCCCGACAGTGCCGCTTTTTACGGACAGGTGCAGCTGCGCGATTCTCTCAAATATATTGAAGGTGACAGCTTGTTCAGCAACAGGAGAACCCAATACAACGAACTGCATGGTAATGTTTTCGCCGATGATCCGGAAAATAACAGCATGCTTAAAGGTGATTATCTGGAGTCTGACTCCACCGGTCGGCGGCTGCTGAAAGGGAACGCCTGGCTCAAAAATTTTAAAGAAGATTCCACAACCACCGGTCCGTCACAAGATTCGCTGCAAGCGCCACCTGATTCGCTTCAACCAACCCGGCAGGACAGCTTGATTCTTCAACCCGATTCTATGGAAACATCGCAGCAGGATACAAGCCAGTCATCCCACCCGGATACCACACACATCCGCGCCGTACGAATACTTTCGCTGCAGAACCGGACTGCCAGCGACACTACAACAACGGTAAAATCGTATGAGAATGTTCGCATCTGGTCACCCGACTTTTCATCCCTTTCCGATTCGGCCCGCTACGAAAGCAAAGCACAAACATTTGAGCTCTGGGAAAATGCAAAGGCATGGCACGAACAAATCCAATTAAGCGGTCCTTACATTTGGGTACAACTGGAAGATGGTGACATCAAACAGCTTGTTTCATATCCCAACCCTTTCACAGTCCAGCAGGATACATCCATTAATCGGCTGAACCAGATAAAGGGTGACACGCTTGACGCTTCTTTTACAGATGGGCAGCTTCGGTTGATTCGTGTCTACCGCAACAGCCACTTGCTGCGCTTTACCCAGCAAAACGGAAAGCCCGACGGCGCGCTGGATTTAACCGCTCCTATCACAAATATCTATTTTGAAAACGGACAACTGGTTGAGCTGAAATCGCTGGGTGATGAAGGGTCAATCAACGGATTTTACTTTCCGGAAAGTGAACAAACAGCAAAAAAACAGCTGGATGGATTTACCTGGAATCCCGATCTTCGACCGCAGCGTCCTTCGGAAAAAATGGAACCGCGGTTTCCACCTATCCCAAAAGAGCCCCCGTTTGAATTGCCTAAACGCTATTTAGAACATATCGGGAAATCACCGCCGGATGATAGTAAAACGGATACATTGCAAGTTAATAATTAGGTGCAGCCACTTTATAAAGGGGCCTAAGGCATAAAGGAACCTTAAAGCTCTGAGGAAGTTGCCCTCCCAGAGAAACTGCATTATAGTTCAGGAGTACAACTCCCTCACAGCAATTACTGGTTGGACTACAACCAAATTACAGATGGTTACCACTTCACTATTTGAGATCCCTCATGCTCACTCCCTTCAATTCGGGATGACATAAAATACTCACCCCGTCTCATCCAAAGCCATGGTTTCATTTATAATCTGCTGCTGACGATCACGCGGCACCGCCGCATAGTGCGAAAATTCCCGGCTGTAGCTGGCGCTTCCCTTCGTAATGGATTTCAGATGAGTAGCGTAGTGATCCAGTTCTTCCAGCGGGACTTGCGCTTTAATTTTCTGTATCGATCCCTCGGCATCCATCCCCTGAATTTGTCCCCGGCGGGTACTGATATCGCTCATCACATCACCCATATACTGAGCCGGAACCGTAACCAAAATTTCATATACCGGTTCCATTAACTTGGGTGCAGCATCCATAAAACCTTTCTTAAATGCCATAAGAGCTGCCGATTTAAATGCTGCATCATTGGAATCAACCGAATGCATAGCTCCATCAAAAACAGAGATACGAAGATCGCGCACGCGGCAGCTGCTCATAGGACCGTTCTCCATCTTTTCCATGATTCCTTTTAAGATGGCAGGTATGAACCGATTGTCAATTACCCCACCCACAATACAGTTTCTAAAAACGAGCTTGCCGCCCCAGTCGAGATCAATTTCCTGAACATCACGTACTTTTAAATCGCTGTGCTCGGGCATGGAATCGCGGAGGGGCTCTATCAATAAATTAACCTCGGCGAATTGCCCTGCGCCCCCCGACTGTTTCTTGTGTTTGTAATGCGTACGCACTGCTTTGGTGATGGTTTCCCGATAGGGAATGCGTGGTGTAACAAATTCGACATCCAAGTCAAATCGATTCTGCAGCTCATATTTTATCACCGCAAGGTGTTCCTTACCCTGCCCATGAATAATCACCTGGCGAAGCTCCTGACTGTGCTCTACCTGCATGGATAAATCCTCACGCTGTAACTGATGTAAAGCATTGCCCAGCCGGTCTTCATCCCCTTCTTTTTTGAGCCGTACAGCCGTCCGGATAACCGGCGTTGGAAAATGGATGGGTTCTAATTTGACTTGGGTTCCCTTGGCAGTCAGCGTATCGTTGACTCCGGTATCTTTCAACTTTACCGCAGCGCCGATGTCGCCCGTTTTAACCTGGTTAATCTCCTCTCGTTTTTCGCCGTTTGTCAAATACAAGCTGGAAAGACGCACCAAATTTCCGGTCGAGTTGTTTTGCAAGTCCATTCCGGGCTGAACCGATCCACCATAAACTTTAAAATAGAGCAAATCTCCCACATGCGATTCCGCACTGTTCTTAAACATAAACATCATCGGATCGCCGTCTTCGTTTAAAGATTTCTCTTCGCTGTTGACATCTTTGGGCGGATTCGCTTCCAGCGGATTGGGTGCCACATTTCCGATAAATCCCATTACACGTCCCGTGCCCATATTACGGGCAGCACAATTGCAAAAAATAGGAAATAGTTCACGCTTAAGCAGCGAAAGCTGCAGGCCTTCCCGCATCTGGCTCTCAGTCAGTTCACCCTGTTCCAGATATACATCCAGCAGTGTTTCGTCATTTTCTGCTACCGATTCCACCAGTTCGTTATGCAGGAGTTCAGCTTGCGCTTTATGCGAATCCGGAATGGGTAATTTATCAGGCTTGCCGCCCTCTTCAGGGAACTCATACATTGTCATTTTAAGCACATCAATAATGGCGTGGAAATCCTCACCTTCGCTATAGGGATATTGAACCACAACCACCCCACGGCCAAATCGTTCCTTCGCCATATCTACAGCTTTTTGAAAATTGGAGTGATTCGAGTCGGGTTTGTTGACAATTAACAGCGAAGGAATACGATATTCCTCGGTGTATTTCCAGAGTGCTTCCGTTTGCACTTCAATTCCATTTTCAGCGTTAATAATAAAAAGTGCTGTATCGGCAACACGTAGCGCACCAACCACTTCTCCTATATAATCCGAAGTACCGGGTGTATCAATCAGATTGATTTTATCGCCGCGCCAATCGAGATTTAAAAACGTAGAAAACACCGACTTCTGTTTCTCTTTTTCAATTTCGTGATAATCGGAAGTCGTTGTTTTTTTGAGTACCGATCCGCGGCGCCTGATCGTCCCGGTTTCAAAGAGCATAGTTTCGGCAAGTGTTGTTTTACCGGAGCCCGAATGGCCCAGCAACACCACATTACGAATTCGTTCGGGTTGATACACATTCATAATAAAACCTCCCATTTAACTGGCTTCATGTTGGACTGAAAGACATAGCCTTGCAAGAAAAGCGACATAAAAAGGCTATATGAAAAACGGAAAAACATCAAGGTATAATCCATCGTATTACCTCTGCTTTATTGAAGTCGAATTTGTAATTAATGCAAAAAAAAGAAGGGACGCCAGTTTTGTTTAAAATTTGATGATGATTTGCCTTATAATACATTCGTAATTTTGAATTCATTTGAATCATTACAGAATGAAAAAGATTCTCCTACTGCAAACCGGCGGAACCATCGCGATGGATATTACCGAAAACGGGAATCCCCGGCTTGATGTCGCCAAAGGAACTGATATTATCTACCGCGAAATCCCGGAGCTGCAAGAAATCGCTGAAATTGAAATTGCATCTCCGTTCTTTGAAGACAGCTCTGACGTAGCCCGGGAACAGTGGCAACTATTAATCCAATGTGTTCAACAAAATTATAACCAGTACGATGGATTTGTCATTTTACACGGCACCGATACGATGGCATACACAGCTTCTGCCCTTTCATTTGGATTGCAGAACCTGGGGAAGCCGGTAATTTTGACCGGCAGCCAGGTGCCGATGGCCAACATCCGCAGCGATGCCCCCCGCAACCTGGTCAATGCCATCGAAATTGCCACGATGCCGCTGCCCGAAGTTGCCATCTGTTTCAATGATCATGTATATCGCGGAAACCGGACTACGAAGATGAGTATCGGCGATTTTGACGCCTTCGCATCACCGAATTATCCACCGCTGGCTGAAATTGGCTTAAATATTGATTTGAATGTCAATCAGCCTGCAAATACCGGAGACCTTAAGTGCTTTACCAATTTCAGTGATAATATATTTCTACTTAAAATCTATCCCGGGCTCTCTCCCCGATTTCTGCAGGGGTTGGATTTGTCCGAAGCCGAAGTCTTGATTATCGAGACATTTGGCAGCGGCAACTTTCCCCAGTCCAAAACAACGAGCCTGCTTCCTTTTTTAGAGCGATGTATCTCAGAAAATATCCTGCTGGTATTTACTTCCCAGGCACCCTACGACGCTGTTGATTTATCCAAGTACGAAAGTGGAAGGAAAGCTGCTGAATTAGGCGCCATCGGAGCCGGCGATATGACTACCGAAGCAACCCTCACAAAAATCATGTATCTTTTGAACGTATGTTCATCACAAGATGAGCTAAAACAACGTATTCAAACCAATATAGCCGGTGAACTGACCGAGTAATATTTCAACTGAAATCGCACGTTAGATTCCTCGTCGTGCCTTCTCGGAATGACAATTCTATAACATTCTTAAAACTGTTACCTGATTATGTTTTTTGTATTCGACCTTGAAACCATCCCCGATTTCGATTTTATACGTAAAGTTTTAGGTAAATCCGAGATCAGTGATGATGACGCACTTGAAATAGCCAGTGAAGAATTGGCACGAAATAAATCCGGCTTTTTGCCGCCAATGTATCATCGGGTAGTTTCCTGGGTAGGCCTTTGGATTGAAAATAACGGTATGCCCATTCAAAAAAAGTCGTGGCATGGAACAGATGAAATCGAAGGCCTGAAATCACTTTTCAATGCTCTCAATACTTATAAAGACTTTGGGCTGATTCACCATAATGGCCGTGGGTTCGATCTGCCCGTCATCACTTATCGAGCGTTAAAACACGGCCTGCAAATGCCCAGCCGGCTTAGTCATTACGATATCCAATATCGATACAGCAATCATAATGTAGATCTGGTTGATGAGTTCAGTAATTACGGTGCCAGCTCGTGGCCCAAGCTCGATCATTTAGGACAACTTATCGGCATTCCTGTCAAACAGACCGGCGGGGGCAACCAGGTTCTGGCCATGTACAAAGAAGGAAAGCTGGAGGAAATTGAGCACTATTGTTATGAAGATGTAATGGGGACCTACATCATCTGGCTGCACCTGAAATTTACGGCCGGCGACATCACCAAAGAGATATTCGACAACCTGAAAGACCGGGCGATGAATAAGTTAAATGAAATTCAGGGAGACAATTAGCAACTTTAGCATGTGTTTAGCGTATAATTTATCATCACACGCTACGACCTACTCTTTTGGAGGATAACCATGTTACACAATATTATATTATTTGAACGACGATTCCCCGAAACGGCAAAAAAAGTGATGCCCAAACTGTGGATTTTATCAATCAGCGGATTGGCAATCGGTGGTGGTCTGTTATTGTTGGTATAAATTAAATCTGCGTACCGTCTTCAATAACTTCATTTTTCGGCACAATTACGATTCCATCCACCACATGGTATGACCCATAATCGCCGTCTTCGAGATGATCGCCGCCAACAATACGTACATCATTCCCGATACAGCAATTTTTATCAATAATTGCTCGGCTGATAAAACATTGCTGGCCGATACCCATGGGCGGCCGGGAACTATTATCAATTTCATGAACAGATTGAAATATATCATTACCCATGACGATAGAATTCTCAATTGTTGTTCCCTTTCCGATCCGGGCACGAATACCGATCACCGATTTTTCAATTCGGGTGGCTTCGATAATACATCCTTCGGCAAGCACCGAGTGATCAAACGTGGTACCCGACAATTTTGATGCCGGTAGAAGTCGAGCACGTGTATAAACCGATCGCTCATTATCAAACAAATTAAAAGATGGAAGGTCGGCCGTTAAATCAAGGTTAGCTTCAAAAAATGATTTAATCGTTCCCACGTCGGTCCAGTAACCGTCAAACTCATAACTGTTTACATAAAACGATTTGTGAATGGCCTTGGGGATCAATTGTTTACCGAAATCAGTCGCTTCTGGATTCTGTTCAAATAGTCGGTTCAATGCTTCTTTTTTAAAAATGTAGATTCCCATAGAGGCCAGATACGAGCGCCCATTACTACTAAAGTGTTCTGGTGTTTCAGATTTCCATTCAGGCAAGACCTCGGGCGCCGGTTTTTCTATAAAATCCTCGACAAATCCTTCATCACCGGTACGCATAATACCAAAATTTGTGGCTTCTTCGGCTGTTACCGGAATAGTTGCCACTGTTAAATCCGCGTTACTCTTTTCGTGCTGTTCGAGCATATTCCGGTAATCCATCTGGTACAGCTGGTCGCCCGATAATATCAAAACATGCTCGTGATTGTAATTTTCCATATGATGCAGCGACTGCCGCACAGCATCCGCAGTGCCCTGATACCAGCGCTCGCTGTTAGGAGTCTGCTCGGCCGCCAGAATATCAACAAAGCCCTGGCTGAACACGTCGAAATTGTACGTATTCTTGATATGCCGGTTTAGTGAAGCTGAATTAAACTGGGTAAGAACATGAATCCGCCGAATATCTGAGTTCAGGCAGTTTGAAATAGGGATATCCACCAGACGATATTTACCGGCAATAGGGACTGCGGGTTTGGAACGTAGTTTTGTCAACGGGAATAACCGCGTTCCCTGCCCTCCACCTAAAATGACTGCAATAACAGAATCATCCATGAGTTTTGGAATTTATTTGTTGATACATCTCAATATATTTTTGGGCCGAGGCATTCCATGAATAATCCAATTTCATAATTTTTTGGCATAAGGCATAAAATTTTGTTTTGTATTGATACAGTTCCAACCCGCGTTCAACAGCCTGGCCAGCTGCTTCGAGCGTAAAATCCCGGAATGTAAAGCCGGACCCATTGGGCTTTGCAATATCAACAACGGTATCTTTTAACCCCCCAACCGCACGTACAATCGGTATGGTGCCATACCGCATCGCATAGAGCTGGTTAAGGCCGCAAGGCTCAAACCGTGACGGCATAATCATAAAGTCACTCCCGGCATAGATCTGATGTGCAAGCTTTTCATTATAGTTCAGCGAGGCATCAAAAAAGCCAATATACTCAGCGCTCATTCTACGAAATCGTTTGTGCAATTCGGGATTACCGGTACCAAGAATGATAAAATTTGCGTCAGTTCCCTTGTCAATCAGCATTGAAAACAGATCCGGCAAAAGATCGGCTCCTTTCTGTTCAACGAATCGCCCGATAAACGAGATTACCGGGCGGCCTGCATCAAAACTGAATTTATTACACAATTCCTTTTTGTTTGCATGCTTTCCTTCTTCAAGTGTTTGAACCGAGTAGTGATGGGATAGATAAGCATCTGTCTCGGGGTTCCATATGCTCTCATCAATCCCGTTGAGAATACCGCGCGACTTCTGCTTTTCATGGACAAACAGCCGTTCCAGCCCGTTGCTTTGCTGTCTCAACTCTTTCATGTAGGAAGGCGAAACCGTGGAAATCTTCCAGCAGCATTTCAACCCTGTGGCAAGGCAGTTGAGGCGGCCTTGCCAATCAAGCAAGCCAGCCTTTGTTTCATTAAAATCGGGAAGGAATTTCTGCTTATCGTGTGAATACCGCCCCTGGTATTCTGCATTATGTACCGTAACAATAGTTGGAAGTTTTTGAAGTGATTTAAACCGGTGGCATTGTGTCATCATAAAAGGTATAAGCGCCGTATGATGATCATGGCAGTGAAAAATGTCGGGCTTTTCTGCCAAGCTCCTGATCCACTCGAGAACGGCAATCTGAAAACTGAAAAAACGTTCGGCATCATCTTCATAGGCTGCTCCCGATTGCAAATCACCATAAATACCGGGACGATCAAACCGGTCGGGGATATCAATCACGTAGAAAGGAAAACCTAAATCATCGTCCTGCTTTTTTTGAACCTCAAATGAGAAAGAATCTCTTCCCAGTGGTGCTTCACCCGAAAATACTGTTTCAAATGGCTGATCTTGTATCCAATCGGTACGATATTTGGGAATTACCACAGAGGTTTTTACCCCTTGCCGGCATAAGTATTTTGGTAGTGACCCGACCACATCAGCCAATCCACCTACTTTGGCTGCGGGGTAACATTCTGCACTTAAGTAGAAAATGTTCAATTTACCGTAACTTTTTGTTTGAAAATACGTTCAATATAGTGTTTTGGGTATGACCAGAAAACAAAAAACCGTTATCAAACCAATGAAGTTTTTTTGTTTCACAGAATATGATATGTTTGCCTTAATTCATTTATAAAAATCAATCTTTATGGGAGTCATAGAAGTCAGCGGGATCAACAAGTCGTTCGGCGAAACACAGGCCGTGAATAATGTCAGCTTTGAAGTAACACAGGGACGCATTTTTGGATTGCTCGGGCCTAATGGAGCCGGTAAAACAACGGCTATCCGGATGATTAACAACATCCTTATTCCCGATTCGGGAACCATTACCATCAACGGCCAGCAGGCCAGCGCTGCAACACAAAATATGATCGGCTACATGCCCGAAGAGCGCGGCCTTTATAAAAAAATGAAAGTGGGTGAACAACTTATATACCTGGCCCAGCTCAAGGGGCTTTCCAGGTCTGAAGCAAAAGACGCCATCCGGTTTTGGTTGGAGAGATTTGACGCGCTGGACTGGACGGGGAAAAAGGTCGGTGAGCTTTCCAAGGGGATGTCCCAAAAAATTCAGTTTATTGCCACCATTGCCCACGATCCCGATATCTATATTTTTGACGAGCCATTCAGCGGGCTTGATCCCATCAACAGTGAAACGCTGAAAGAAGTAGTGCTGGAGCTTCGCGACAAGGGAAAAACCATTCTGTTTTCGACCCATCGCATGGAGCAGGTGGAACAGATGTGCGATGAAATTTGCCTGTTTAACAAAGGTCGTGCCGTTTTAAAAGGTGATCTGAGAGAAATCAAGCAATCGTTCGGTAAAAATACCATTAATCTTGAGTTTCAGGGTGATGCCAGCTTCCTGGATAAGCTTGATAATGTGCGCATCAATAATCGCTCAACCAATTTTGCTGAAATTCGGGTGCTCAACGGCCAAAACACACAGGATATTCTAAGGACAGCGATGTCTCACGCAGAAATTTATACTTTTGAACGCATTGAACCTTCGCTGCAAGAAATTTTCATTTCCACCGTGGGAGAAGATAATATCAACCCTAAAGATCTCGGTTAACCATGAGCTTTCGCCAAATAAAATTAGTTTTACAACGCGAATATATGACCAAAATTCGCAGTAAAGCCTTTATCATTGCCACGATACTTATCCCCATTGGCTTAATTGCATTTATTGCTTTTGCCGCAGGTATCGCCATGTGGGATTCTGAACCAGAACTTAAAATTGGTATTGCTGACCAGACAGAGCAACTCTATCCACGGCTTGCAAATATGGATGCCGACCGGTACCTGGATGTCTCCGAACTTTCGGAAGATTCACTCCGCTCTATGGTGATTCAGGAGCAACTTAACGGATATATTTACCTGCGTGATGCCCATGTAAACGCGGAACAAAATCCCGAACTTGTTTACGGCGGGAGCGGTGGTTTCGCACTGCTGAACAGCATCCGAAGTGATTTGCGTGATGCCATTCGCGAAGAGCGGCTGCAGCGTGCCAACGTTTCGCAGGAAGTGCAGGATATTTACGCCAGCAAAGTTAGCCTTGATTCAAGAAAACTCACAAAAGAGGGTGAAGAAAAAGAAGATAATACCGGATTTCTAAGTGGTCTGGGCATGTTTATGGGTGTCTTCATCTTTACCGCCCTCTTTGGCTATGGCGGACTACTGACCCGCAGCGTGATTGAAGAAAAGACGAACCGCATTGTCGAAGTTATCGCTTCATCCGTAAAACCGATTGAACTGTTGATCGGAAAAATGGCCGGTATTGCCGCACTTGGTCTTACCCAAATTGCATTCTGGACACTGGCGTTTTTTGGCATCAGCGCGGCAGCGGCTCCTGTTGCTGCCATGTTTATGGATACCACTGCAGAAGAGCTGGCAAACACGGCCGAAACAGCAGAAGGCTTCGACCCGGCAGCCCTGCAACTGCCCAGTATTGAGCCCATGATTTTTGTTTGGTTTATCGTGTTCTTTCTGCTCGGTTATTTGTTGTACAGCACCTTCTTTGCTGCCGTCGGTTCCGCGGTAGATTCAGAGACCGATACCCAGCAGTTCATGTTCCCGATTATGGTACCCATCATGATTGCGTATTTCATCATGTTCCGGACCATTGAAAGCCCAGACAGCAGTCTCTCGGTAATTGGCTCATTGGTACCATTCACATCACCCATTGTGATGATCACCCGCATTGCCATCACCGACGTTCCCATCTGGCAAATCTCACTTGCCATTATCCTTATCGCCGTAACGTTTGTTGGCGCCATGTGGCTGTGCGCAAAAATTTATAAAGTGGGTATTTTAAGTTATGGCAAAAGTGCCAACTATAAAGAATTGGTCAAGTGGATTAAGCAAGGGTAACTATAAATGTTAAGGCATGCGTAGTGAGTCTCTGTCTTATACCTCACTACTAACGAGTCATCACTCGTAAAACTCTGGCATCATATTCCTTAGCTTTGTGTTTCTCTAAAATAGATGCGGGATCAGCACCCGGAATGCGATCCAAATTCTTGAGCGTTATAAACCGCATACGTGGATCAGATGCATTCAACAACATATCTAATCGCTTGCTCCATGCTTCGGTTGAAGAATCGTGACTCAGTAATATCCGGAACGCTTTTTTGCGTACCTCAAATGAATAGACCGGCTCGATATAAAAATTGGCCAGCTCAACCGCTTTTACCGTATTTCCCATTTCGGCAAGTTTTCCAATAGCTACAATTGCTTTTATTCCGGCCGTATCCTGCCGGACCAACGTATTTGCATATTGCAGAGCCTGGGTAGAGTCAATGCGCTGCATATACATTTTTAGCGCACGCTGCGCCAGCTCATTATCTGTTTCTTGTCTGAATATCTCCTGAATCTGCTGGGTGATTTGTTGATTTTCCGGGTAGTTCTTCAGCACATCCAAAGCCGCAGACCGAACCTGTGGGCTATCACTTTTAAGTGCATCTAAAAAGCGTTTCTGCGTGCCGGTAGCTCCATTTGTAATTGCTCCAAAGGAACGCAGCAGAGCAGCTTTAACTTTCGGCTCCATCGACCGATCCATGTAATCATTCAATGCCAGTTGCAGGTCGGGGTTATCGGTGTGATAACCGATCTGAACCGCCGCTTTTTTGCGGGCTTCAGTCGTCTCAGCATTTCGCAGTTGATAGAGCAAAAATGGAACCGGTTTGTGTTCTTCAAGTACTATATTTTCTCCTTCAGGAATATTCAATTCTACATTTTTGGTCCCGGCTGGCAAAGAAATAGTAACCGTATCAGCAGCCCCGGACAACTGGATTGAAGACCTGTTCGCCCCGCCTCCGCTTATAATGTCAACCGGTAATGATACGGGGGATTCCACTCTGCCCTGTTGCGCCGAAAACGCCAGTTGCAGGTTCTGTTGTGCCGGGTCCATAGAATAATCAACCCGGTAAATAATAGAATCAGAAACCGTGGAAGAAGTACTTGCTTTCGCTTTAAATTCAGGCACGTCGATGGACGGTTGTCCACTATACTGGTACCAAATATTTTCGTATGCACTTGGCGTATATGTCCCGGGCCCCTCTCTCAGAATTCCGGGGATGATACCTCGGGCAGTCTGCTGAAGATTAGATCGGTTCCATGTATTATATTGCTGCCACCAATTCCATTTTTCAATGCTGAAATTATCATACGTTGTTAAAAAACTTACCTTCGGTTCTTCCGTTGATTTTAGCAGTGCAGGATTATCGGCAGTTTCAAAATGTAGCGTCGCCTGAAACAAATGGATAGGCCATGAGTTACTCCACTGCACTTCTCGCTGATATACGCCAAACCACTGAGCATAGATACCGCGGCGAAGCTGATTCAACCACTCTCCTCTGTTCTTGTACAGAAAAACGGTAGACGCTCCATAAGGTTTAGTCTCCCAGTAGTGATCATTAAGCACAACCAAATGAAGCCGTTGGAACGGGTATTCCATGCCAGTATATCTTTCTACCTGTCGGATGATATTTTCCGCTGCCCGGGCAAGCTCTTGCTGCCGATCATTAGAAATAGCAAGCGGTTCGGCAAAGCTGTCGATGCGCTTAATTCCGTATGAAATACCTTCCTCGTTAAATTGACCGATTGCAAAACTTATCGCAGAAACAGGTACTTGCCGCCCGGTGCGAAATATCCATTTCTTTTCTCCGTTTCCTGTTGTTTCTTCATCCGTTTTAACACCGGTAGCAACAACGGAATATTGTTTAGGTACCGTCAGTGAAAGCGTGCTTATCAAACTTACGCCGGGATGGTCAACCGTTGGAACCCAGTGCCGATTTGACTGCGGCAGCAGGGATGTCCACATCGATCCTTCACTGCTTTTATGCAATCCAAACGTGGGCGTCCCCTGATAATAAATCTGTACATCGTATTGCTGTTGCATCACTGAAGAATCTGTTAGTGACACACGCAAAACACCATTTTCTTGTTCAAATGCTGTAGTTTCCCCTCCGGTTAAAACCGAATCGACCTGAAGCTGAGGGGCTTGCAACATTAATGACTGGGCCCCATTTACGTTGGCTTCTACCGTATATTTTACAGAGCCCCCGATGGTCCCTTCGGCCGGGTCCACGCGTAAATCAATAACCGCATCTGAAAACTTAAAATTCAATCGGGGGCGTTCTTCATAGTCAAAGGATTGTGCAAAACCAGTGACTGATACGCAAAATACAAACAGAAATATAGATGGTATAACCTTATAAAGTTTGGTATTGCTCATAGAATGATGGCATTAAATTTTAAAATTCTGCTTTAAAATAGGCAAAGATTTGGGTTCACACCATGTACTACAACAACTAACGAAATCCTGAAAGAAATCTTTTTTATTAATTTCATCTAAATGTTTTTGAACAGATTCCTGTTTAAAAGTTCCATATTTAATAAATACAAAGAACACTTATTATGATGAGAGCAATGCAAGTTTCTGAGCCAGGTTCAGATTTTGAGCTGGTAGAAAAGGCAATACCAACGCCCGGGCCTAATCAGGCCTTAATAAAAGTACAGGCCTGTGGTATTTGCCATAGTGATCAATTTACAAAAGAAGGTGCCATGCCCGGAATTGAATATCCTCGGGTACCAGGACATGAAGTGATTGGCACTGTTGAGGAATTAGGAGACGATGTCTCGCTTTGGAAAAAAGGACAACGCGTAGGTGTTGGCTGGCACGGCGGCCACTGCTTTGAATGTGAACCCTGCCGTCGCGGTGATTTCATCAACTGTGACAACGGACAAGTAACCGGCATCCATTTTGACGGCGGTTATGCGGAGTATCTCCTCGCGCCAAGTGAAGCCATCGCTGGTGTACCAGACGACCTGTCATCCGAAGAAGCAGCGCCCCTGCTCTGTGCAGGTATTACTACCTTTAATGCGCTGCGTAACAGCAACTTGAGACCGGGCGACATGGTTGCCGTACAAGGTATTGGCGGGTTAGGCCATTTGGCTCTGCAGTATGCAAACAAATTTGGCTGTGAAGTCGTGGCTATTTCACGCGGAACAGACAAAAAAGAATTGGCAAAAGAATTAGGCGCCCATCATTTTATTGATGCCAAAGCGCAGGATACCGTCGAGGAACTACAGAAACTTGGCGGAGCCAAAGTTATTCTGTGCACTGCGCCAAACAGCGATGCCATGAGTTCTGTCGTGGACGGACTTGGACGCGATGGCAAAATGATGGTGGTCGGTGCAAGCATGGATCCGATTGAAGTAAGCCCCATGCAACTTATAATGGGGCGAAAATCTGTTGAAGGATGGCCCAGCGGCGATGCTACCGGCTCGGAAGACACGCTCAACTTTAGTGCTTTACAGGACATAACTCCTAAAATTGAGACTTATCCACTCGAAAAGGCAAACGAAGCCTATGACCGGATGATCAATAATGAAGCACGTTTTCGCGTAGTACTAACGATGGATTGAACAATTATGAGGATGGGGGCTACCATAACAGTGGTTCCCGTCCTTTTATTAAAACTGCTCCAGCACCTCCCCAATCAGCTCGCGACTGCATGAGATCCCATTCCCGGTCTGAATCGTTTCATTGCCGTTTATATCGCAAAAAATACCGCCGGCTTCACGCATCACGGTCAACAGCGGTGCCGCATCCCAAATATTCAGCACAGGATCAAACATAAGATCCGCACGCCCGGTGGCCACCATCATATGCCCGTATGCATCACCCCACGTTCGATGCAGTCTCGTTTTTTTAATGAGTTTTTGCATCGATGCATCAAGATTAAATTCTCTTGCAGTAGTTACATCCGTAGTAAGAAAAGAAGCTTCATTTAGTGAGCTGCAACGGCGTACCATACATGCTTCGCCATTCAAACGCGCTCCTTTTCCCTTGGCAGCTTCACAGAGTTCATCAAGCGCCGGAGCATAAATCACCCCGCTCACCGGCTCATCCTTATAGAGAATACCAATAAGCGTTGTGTAAAACGGCACGCCGTGGATAAATGATTTTGTACCGTCAATAGGGTCAAGAATCCACTGCACCTCGCTTTCAGGATTGTGCCCGCCGTGTTCTTCACCCAAAATTCCATGATCGGGAAAGCGCTTTTTGATTTCTTCCCTCATGATCGATTCTGTTTCGCGGTCGGCAATAGTAACGGGAGAAGTATCATCTTTACGCTCAACCTTAAACTCTTTTTGAAAATAATTTAACGTGTGCTTGCCCCCGATACAGGCAATTTCAATAGCGGCTTGGTGATGTTTTTTTAAATCTATATTCATGAATTTTGCGGGTGGTATGATAAAATTTAAACCTTAAATATATCATTTTGTGAATACTTTTATCAGATATACCTGATTTATGTGCAAATAAAGCCGGAACTAAATTTTGGCTCTAAGCGGCAACCTGCGACTAGTTACTGCAAAACTTGCATCCCTGAAAAAGCTTTTTAAAAGAAATTATTTACCATTATAGAAAAGACAATCGCATAATAACATCCTGTTCAAATTGAGATAAAGAGGCTTGAAAATCTGCTTAAAATATCTGTAAAACCGCCATCTAAAATTTAGGTTTTAACCCTATAACAGTTCCAGGTTTTCCTGCCAACACCCCTCCTAAACTACTTGTATAAAATGATTGTTTTTGTCTGAGAAATGAAACTTTGAATTGAGCAATTTAGCTCCTTAAAAAGATGATATTTGTCCAACATGAATCACGGGAAGTATGATGACTACGTCCGATGCAAATTCACCTCCTAAAGTTTTTTAAACTTTCACGCTTGGGATGAATATATCCTCACTAAAATGAGAATAAACTTAGGCTGATTTTATTAAAAAATAATGAAAAAGAAAGTACAGAATCTGTTTCTTCATTAGAAAGTGAAAAAGAATGATCGTACGAAAGGGAAAGTATTGAGCTTGCAAAAAACGATTCACTTTTTATCAAAAAAAGGCAGGCATCCTGTTTTTTTGATTGCTGTTGTAGAGACTATATAAAAAGCAGCATGACAAAATTCTGGAGAAGTAATAGAACATATTTTAGTTATATACCCGCCAC
>JAFGWN010000106.1 GCA_016937115.1 Balneolaceae bacterium
ATCGGAAGTGGGCGGTGTTACATACATTTGGCGGCGGAGCTATTGTCTTCTTTCTCTGGTTTGTTAGCCATTAATGAAAAACTTTCTACTCTTATGAAACGAATGAATTTTACCTTTGATGCCGACACGGTTGACTTGCTAGATGAGCTGGCTCAGAAGTTTTACGGCGGCAATAAGTCGCAAACGGTACGAGCCGCCCTGGAGAGCCTGGCCGTACATGCCGGGCATGAAGGATGGGTGATTACAGGATATACGCCGCAAAAGATTGAGGATCATGTTGACTGCCACAGTTGTGGTGAGGCACATCATAAAGGAGAAGTACTATATCGACCGGTATTTGAACGGGGAAGCAGTTCCAAAGCAATGCCCACTATTCCCGAAGAGAACTGGCTTGATTGTCCCAAATGTGCCGAAAAACAGTTTCAATAACTATTCTTCGTACCAGCCAAACCGTTTTTTTACCGACTTTATGGTAATGGAATACCTTTCCGTGCCCCGTGTACCCAGCAGAAAGCCGATGGGTTTTAAACTTGGTACATTTTCACAGACTATTTTCATCATTGCCAGGTAGGGGATTACCATAAAAAGACCGGGAAGTCCCCAGATCATTCCACCTGCAATAAGTGAAAGAATAATTACCAACGGGTTAATTTCTACGTAAAAACCGGTGATGTTGGGTGTAAGAATATTGTTTTCAATAAATTGCACCACAAAAAACTGGATAACTACACCGAGAGCTAACGAAGGAGATTGGGTAGCCAACACAAAAATTAATACAATACCGTATCCAATGATGGTGCCGAGATAGGGAATCAGGTTAAAGAAAGCGGCAATAAACCCAAGCAAGAGAGCATACCTAACCCCGATGATATAGAACCCGAGTGAGTTCAACCCCACCAAAATAAAGCAGACAATGAAAAGTCCTTTAAGGTAGCGGGGCACAATTTCAGCAGCTTGATCGGTGATATCTTCTACTGTTTCTTCCTGATCGGAACGAACCAGCATGGAAAGAAAATCACGAAATTTATTTCGGTAAAAGAGTAACAGAAAGGTATAAACCGGGATCAGGCCAATTGCCAATATCGTGTTGGCTGTTGCGGTAAATAAGCTGCTCATAAATTGCAGTGCAGATAGCGCTTGGTCGGTCAGGTTATCCAGCTGTTCAGCAGTAACACCGAACGTACGCCCGATAGCCCAACGCAGCCGGGTTATATTACGATCAAAATTCTCCTGTAGCGTGGGCAGGTCTTGGGTTACTGCAATTACAAGCAGGCTGATACCATATATAATGCCTGCTACTAAAATAACGCTCCCCAGAATAAGGATAAAGTTGGTTGCAATTCGCGGAATGCCTCTGTTTTCCATCCTGTCGGCGGCGGGGTAGAGCAGGTAGGCAAAAAGAACAGACCAAAACAGCGGAACCAATAGTGATTTTGTAATAATCAAAGTTCCGACAATGGCAAACGTAAAAAGCAGCCGGATCAAATATCGTACTAAGGGTGGATATTGGTTCATACAGAATTAACTTTGAGATTCTGATGCATGGAAATTATTCCAATATACTCGTTGCAGCTGAAGTTGCAAACCGTTTAAAACCGGATGCCCGAACGAGGCTAATTGTTTCATATCGTTGATGTTGAGTGCGTTGTTAAGCAGTTGCAGAACTTTAAGTGCACATCCCCAGGAAATGGTTACGCCGGCTCCGCCATGACCATAATTATGTATTATTTTCTTGTTAAAAGCTTCGACTGATGTAACGCGTAGCCCGTCATTTTTGCGGGTGTGTCTGTATCCTATCCGGGCGTTCATCTCAGCCGGATTGGTACCAAGCGTAACGCCGTATGAGCTTTCTAAAATGTCATTGTTAAGATCTAATATCGCCGAAGGAACTTGATGTCCCGATATTGAAATGGTTTCGTTATGCCCGGTTCCCTGCCAGGTTCCGTCGGCCGAAAGGCTCCCCGTCTGGCGGCTCCCGCCCAAAATCCACTTTCCGCTGACGGGATAAAAATAGGCGTCGGAAGGATCGCCTTCCGGTGTGGCGTATTCCGATTTGACAGGCGTATAATTATAAGAACATAAACGATTTTTAGAATCCCGAACCGGAGGCTTATCAGGCAAGTGCACCAAATGCCCTCGGATAAACTTTTGGCTGGCCGGGTCATCAAACAGTTCGGCCGACCACATGCCGCTGCAGTTGATAACTACATCACCCGGGAGGGAAGCAATGTCATTTTTATCGACTTTCTTTTGCTTAATGATACCCCCGGATTTTTTATAAAGCTGATAAAGGTGATGCATGTAAGCGGGCCATTCTGTCACAAAACAGTCGAAAACCCAGCCATAACATTTACCTGCACTGCTTCGGCGCGGGATGATTTCATCATCTGTGCGGTCAATTTCTGCAAAGCCATGAAGATATTTTGCATAGGCCGGGAGGTCTGTCGGAAATTCAAACAGTTCGAAGTGCCGGTGCATTACCAGGCTTTCGAACTGTTTCTCCTTCAGTATTTCAAAAATTTGTAATGAAGCAGGAAACAGAAGGTCAAGTTCATCGGAATTTATCGAATGCGGGATAACAGATGCTGCGGGGTAGAGGCTGGCAAACCGCGGGTCTTCAGGCGCTTCATCATTTACGAGATGTTCGGCATAAACGATGGTTTTAAACCCCAACAGTTGTAGTGTTAGCGCAGTAGTGATACCGCTGACGCCCCCGCCAATTATGATAATACGTTTGTTCAAACTCCAATTATTTTAGTTCCAGGGCAGATGATCAAGGTCTACATTTCCACCGGTAATAATAACGGCAACATTTTTATTTTTGGCATTGACTTTATCATGAAATAAAGCAGCCACCGGCACGGCACACGAGGCTTCGATGATAATGTTCATGCGCTCCCAGATAAAACGCATTGCTTCAATAATTTGCTCTTCCGAGACGGTCACGATGTCATCTACATACTGCGTGATGCACGCGAAACTTAGTTCTCCGAGTGATGTGCGCAGCCCGTCGGCTACCGTATCGATACGCTCTACCGGTTGCAGTTTGCCCGAGCGAAACGACCGCCAGGCATCATTGGCAATTTCAGGTTCGCAGCCGATTACATTCACTTTTTTGCTAATACCGTGAGCGGCAATGGCGGTTCCGCTCAGAAGACCGCCCCCCCCAACCGGGGTTAGAATGATATCCAGATCGGGATACGCATCCAACAGTTCTATAGTAGCAGTACCTTGCCCGGCTATAATACGCGCATCATTATACGGATGGATAAAGGTAGCGCCGGTCCGTTTAACAACCTCTGCAAGTGTGCTTTCACGACCTTCCTGTGTTGATTCGCTAAAGGTAATATCTGCGCCATACCCTTTCACAGCTTTTTTCTTGACCTCAGGAGCGTTTTCGGGCATTACAATGTGAGCCGGAATGCCTTTTATCTTTGCCGCCAAAGCTATGGCCTGCGCATGGTTACCGGAAGAGTGCGTGGCTACGCCATTGGCAGCCTGCTCATCAGGCAGGGAAAAAACGGCATTGCAGGCACCCCGAAATTTGAACGCACCAACTTTCTGGAAGTTTTCGCATTTAAAAAATATCCGGCCACCCGCGCGCTCATCAACCTGATGATTGGTCAATACCGGCGTGCGATGAATATGGGATTTTATTTTTTGGTGAGCAGACTCAACATCAGAAAATGTGGGTAACTTCAAAAGGGTTGGTCTTTTAAGGTTAATAGTGTTCGTTATTTTTTGATCGATTCTTTAATACCGCTGAGCAGTGATTTCCACCAGAAATTGAAAATGGATTTATCTTCCACACGCTCAAACTGGATACGTCCCGCCTGCATACCCGATTCGGGGGTATTGTTTTTTCTGACTACAAAATTGTTGGCTACAAATGTCATTAAGTTTTCAAGTAGTCCTTTCTGGGTAATCGACTTTTTATCAAGGACTGAAATTTTAAAATTTTCATATTTCATAATCAATGTCCCATTTGAGCGTTCTTTATTAAGGGTCATATCAAATTTCAGGCTGTTAAGCATGCCCGTATCAATGCGAACAAAAGCGACGTATTCGATCATGCGGTTGAAGTCGGTAATAGGCATGCTGCTGAGACGCCCGTTTATTTTGTGGAACCCGTTTTCGCTGTCCATGGGAAATTCAAAGTGTGCATTCAGCAGGCCGTTACCCATCACTCTTGTGCGTGCATCCATTACGGTTGTGATGCCTTGTTGGATATCATCGGGATAATTGCTGATATCATATAGCGAAGCGTTGAGCTGTTCAAACGTGATTTTTCCGGGCCGGGGTGTTTCTCCGATATATTCTGAATAGGAGATAAATGCATTGTTGATCTTCAGGGAGTCAATTTTAATTTTTTGCCCCAGATCACGAAACATAACGAAAGGCAACGTTCTGGGCTTGGGCGGGCCGGATCTGGCACTTCGGTTCAGGAAATCGTGCAGCCGGGCATTGTCGATGGTACCGTATTGAGCATATATTCGGGCTGAATCGATAAACCGGCTGAAGTCAACGCCTTCAAACCGGACCTTGGGAATATCCAGATTGATTCGATCTTTCTTTGTGCCATACCGACGACTGTATTCGAACCTTGGATATCGGGGAATGAGCTGCAGCGAATCCATCGCAATTGTTTGATCATCAGAAGAAATCTGTAACGCATCGAACCGTACTGTATTCACACTGTCTGAAAGTTTAAACATAAAACCTCCGGCCTCAATTGAAATATCATCCGTAAAAAATGTACGGCCCGATTTTGCAGATGCAGAATCAACTCGAATGTTTTGGAGATTAAGATTCAGTTTGCCAAGTGCAGATAGCGTGTCGGTGCGCTTTGTGAAGATTCCGTGGCCTTCGTTAATATCTATTTCTCCAATTTCAAGCGTTTTATATTTCTTCGAAATGGCCGCATAAATGGTGGAATCTACTGACGAGAATTGTTTTGTTGTGTCTTCGGGTATGGTTCCCGGGTTTCGGCGTGCGCGAATATAAGGTCTGCTAAGTGTGATGGAACTGATATGTAGTTCATCACCCCAAACGGCAGAAAAAACATTGATACCGCTGATGTCAAGTTCTCCTACTGTTCCTCCAAATAAAATTTTTGCCGGTTTGTTAGCTGCTATCGTATCCGAAAAAGCAGCCGTATCAGCATTAATTCGTAAATTTGAAATTGTTGCAGAACCGGTAAAAACACCGAGATCAAAATCGTCAAAATCAATGGTATAGGTATTGTCAGACGATTTTCTCACTTCTTCTTTCAGGCGGTTAGCGACGTAATCGTCAGCAAAAAGGCTGACAAGAATCTGAAGCACAATCAGAAGGATGAGCAATCCACCGAAAAAAAGAATAACCCCTTTAAAGATGGGATTCATCTGTGAGAATTTTTTTTTACTCTTTGACATGTAGCGTCCCGGACAATTTTAGGTATGAGAATAAAGTAAAAATAAAATTTGCGAGCTAAAACAGTGTTTTAACCTTTAATTAGGTGAGGTAGATTGCACCTAATTACCAAGTGCTTGTTCCGCAAACATAAACTCTTTTACCGGCTGGCCGCCGATGAGGTGTTCCTGGATGATCCGTTCCAGCACATCGGGTTTGCAGGAATGGTACCAAATGCCCTCCGGATAAACCACAGCAACCGGACCTTTTTTACAGATACGCAGGCAATTGGCTTTGGTTCGGAAGATACCCCCGGCGCCGTCAAGATCAAGCTCTTTTAGGCGTTTTTTAAGGTATTTCCATGATTTCAAACCAATTCCCTTTTTGCAGCATTTGGGTTTGGTTTGATCCGCACAGAGAAAAATGTGCCGCTGAATTTTATCGATATGCAATTCCTCTGCTTTTTCCCGGACGCGTTTATTCATGGTAAATAGCGTTTATGCAACAACTTCTAATTCTTTTTTCTCCCTTCGGCGTTTCTTTTTTCGTCTGTCCAGCCTTTTCCTGTTTTGCCACTTGGCAAAATAGGGAACGCAGATCAAATAGATCCCTGTAAGCCAGAGGATGGTTACTATGGCCGCTGTCGGCAGGAAAATCCAGAGTTTGGCTTTATCATGGAACCAAGAACCATCATGGATAGCTTCAATTAGATCCGACCGCCGTTGGGAAACGAGCAAAACTTCAGCAGTATTGCCATCAATCTGTGCTTCCCAGCCGTTGGTCCCGCGTATTTTTATGATTCCGTCATC
>JAFGWN010000107.1 GCA_016937115.1 Balneolaceae bacterium
AGATTTATCATAGTGCCAGTAACAGCTCTATTGATTTTAATTATTTAGTTGCTGTTAATTCCGAAAATAATCAGGCAACCAGCGAACTCATAAGCAGCGATAGCCGTATTTTTGAGATGAACAGCGAGGGGGAACTTTTCCTCTGGGTTGGAGGACGCGCTGATATCAGTACTATACAACCCGGAAACTATACGGGTGATTTTGTTCTTGAGGTTGAATATCTATAACATTTGCTATGGTTAAATTAAAATACATCTTTGGCCCCCTTATACTACTGGTGTGCATAGCATCTGAAACTGCTACGGGCCAGGAGATTGATTTCGGCCAGTACGGAAATTACAGTGTGAGCGTTACTGAGCTGAATGCACAAGATCTTGATTTCGGTACACTCATAAGCGGAACAGGATCGCAATCTATTGAGCTTGCAAACGCCAAAGTCGTGGAAATTACCGGTGTTAAATACCTCGATGTCATTATCAACATCACCGCCGACTCGGAGTTACTTTTAAATGGAAATCTGGCCTGTGCCGGCGACCCTTCATGCAGTATCCCCTTCACGCTGGAAACGGCCTATGCAAACCGGGGACAAAACAATATTGCACAGGCCCAGTTTCTTAACGTTAACAGTAACAGCACTTCAGCTCAATTTCCCATTCTGCGCCGCGAAAGCGGGCCTCCCGCTCCCCCACCCACTCCCCCTAATAAAGAACATAACCCGGCTTTATATGAAGAATCGGCGTATATTTACTTATATGGAGATATTAATGTAGGATCTATTGATTCTGGCGACTATTCCGGCTTAATCACAATTACAGTAGTGTATGACTGATGCCAACGATCAGCAAACTTGGAGCTCTCATTTTCTTGTATTTACTGCTGCAAACCCAGCATTCGCATGCTCAATTTATGGGTATAAGTATTGAGATTGAGCCCGAAATAAAAACAGAAGTTATAAGCAATCTCAGTTTCGGAAATTTATCTCGTAGTTCGCTGGACAACAATATTGGTCTGGGTGATCCGGGAATGGGTATTTATGGCATCACATCCTATCAAAACGAAGAAATTATTGTCCAGCTTGATGCCCCCCGCATACTAAGAAATCGACAATCCCCCGACCACGAAGGCATTTTTCTTAACTTACATGCAGCCTATGCCAATAAAGGAAAAAATGACTTTAAAGACGCTATCCAGCTAAACGACCATAGCGCACAATTTCAAATTTTAGATCCCGAACTGGCTTCAAAAAATGAAAATCAAGGATATGAAGCCTGGGAAACGGCTTACATCTATATTTATGGGGGCATCTCAATTGAAAATATAAGAACTGGTATATACGAGGGAGATATTACATTGAGGATTATATACCAGTAACCAGCACTATTTTGTGTAGCAAACTCCGCACCGGTTTTCACTATTTTGCTTTAATCGCTCTTTTTAATTTAGTTCTCAAAAATTATTTCGCTAATTAAAGGCTTTTTCAAGCAGTTGTCAAAGGTACATTACATTAATATTAAGAAAAACTAATTACCTCTGTATGATCCATTTTATTAAGTTTAGAGTGTTGCTATAAAAAAAGATTTTCTATCATCTTTACTAATAACTAAAAAGTAGGTCATGAAAACTTTTCTAAAAATTGGATGTCATTTAATACTCATCGCGGGCTTTATCTTTGTGAGTTCTTTACAAGTACAAGCACAATCGGCTGACGTTAATGTGGCCGCTAACGTAAAAGCGGCTATCAACTTAACTAAAAATCTTGATGTCAATTTTGATGACATCTCTGCCAGCAGCAGCCCTGTTCTGGATCCGAACGGGTCCAACCAGGATGTAAACACCGCTGCTACATCCGGTAAATTGACTGTTGACATATCAGTCAGCAATGCACAGGATATTCAGGTTTCATGGGACCAAACTTCCGTAACACTTGGCGACGGTTCAAGTGCTACCATGACGTTCACACCCGACGTTTCCGGTAATACCACAGATGATGCCGGAACCTCAACAGATATTACCAATGGAGCCAATGTTCAAACCAGTGGTTCAGGCGATTATTTTATCTACGTGGGCGGTAATTTGGGGAGCCTGAGTGGCCAAACAGCCGGATCCTATTCTTCCTCTAATGCTAACGGGAGTGGCGACCTTACGGTAACGGTTGTATACCAGTGAAACATGCTTTAAAAAAATGGAATTCTTTTACAAGTTCTGCTTTAAATGAGCAGAACTTTTTTTTGGGCAGGTTATAAAGAAAAAAATACGGTTCCCATATTTTTTTTATATTAGTAATTCTTATCGTGTTGACCCACTTATAAATTTTACTACCATGAAAAAAATTATACTTCTGGCCTGTATTATTATCGGGAGTGCTTCCATTGGTAATGCACAAATTACTATTTCTCCCACGAATCTATTCATTGACGGCCAAAGCCGGTTTGGAAGTTACCTTGTGATCAACGGCTCGGAACAAGCTCAGGAAATATCGGTCGATTTTGCCTTTGGCTATACAAGATCAGATTCTGCAGGAAATCAAACATTTGTATATGACGACTCCACCACATACAGTAGGCGATCTGCAGCTGAATGGGTGCGTGCTTTCCCCCGCAATTTCACCCTGCAGCCCGGCCAAAGACAAACTATCCGGCTGCGTGTGTCCCCTCCCGACACCCTTGACGATGGCGTATATTGGGCCAAAATTAAAACAACCTCCTCTCCGCAAAGTCCCCCTATCGATGAACAGCCTACAGATGGGGTATCAGCTCGTGTAGGCTTTCGGCTGGAACAGGTTACCGGCCTTTATTATAAAGAAGGGGCCGTTACTACCGGTATTATGGTCAAAAGCATTGAACCGGAAAAGCAAGGTGAGAAATTAACATTAAAAGCGAATATAGATCGCACAGGTAATGCTCCATTCTTAGGTACCATCCAAACCAATCTATATAACCAAAACAATAAAATAGTACGTTCATCCAAGTTGGCAACAACCATCTATTGGGGAGGTACCATAAAGCAGCAAGTTGATATTACCGACCTTCCTTCCGGTACGTACAGGGCAGAAATGCTGTTTAAAACCGAGCGAAGTGATATTGCCCAAAACGAACTTGTGCAAATGCCATCGGTTTCAAGATCAATAAACTTGACCCTTGAGTGAGTCTAAA